>JADMIG010000003.1 GCA_015478725.1 Chloroflexota bacterium
CGCAACGATGACCCGGGGGACGCAACGATGACCCGGGGGACGCAACGATGACCCGGGGGACGCAACGATGACCCGCGCTGCCATGGAGACCTCGTGAAGATCGTCGTCGGGCTCGGGAATCCGGGCGGCCGCTATGCCGAAACGCGTCACAACGTCGGCTGGATGGTGCTCGATCGGGTCGCTGACCGAGCGGGTTGGGCGGGCCGTGGCCGTGAACGCGACGCATCGACCATCGTGAGCGGCCGATTCCGAAGTCTCGACCTCCTCCTCGCCAAGCCGCTGACGTTCATGAACGACTCGGGCATCGCCGTCCGCAAGCTCCTCGCCCGGGAACGGGCGCCGCTGCCGGACCTCCTCGTCGTCGCCGACGACTTCGCCCTGCCGTTCGGGAAGTTGCGATTCCGCGAGGGTGGCAGCGCAGGCGGGCACAACGGGCTCGATTCCATCGTCGTGGAGCTCGGGACGGAGAAGTTCAGCCGGCTGCGGATCGGGATCGGCGAACCGGAGGCAGGCGCGGTCGACCACGTCCTGTCGCGTTTCGAGGCGACCGAGCGACCGCGGCTCGACGAGCTGCTCAACGCGGCTGCCGACGCGGTCGAGAACTGGGCGCGCGAGGGGACGAGCCGGGCCGCCAATCGCTTCAACGCATTCGAGCTCCGACCGGCCGACGACGCGCGGACCGCTCCGCCGGGCGAGGTGGACGGTCCGCCCGACGCCGGCGGGATCCGCCGGACAAGGACCGGCTGGCGGCGCATCCGGCCCACGACACCCGAGAAGTGAGCGACCCGGGGGGGTCGTCGACGGGCGCGGTTCCGGGCCACCGTGCCGGTCATCGCCCACCGGACCTGTCCGCGCTCCCGCCGCTCCTCGCGGCGACCGGCTCATTCGCCGCGCTCCGCGAGCGGCTCGGTGCGCCGGATCGGCCCCCGGCAGCGGACCGACCCCCCGCGCCGGATCGGCCCCTGCCGAAGACCGGCCGCCACGCCGGCCTCACGGCCATGCCCCACGGCGCCAAGACGTTCCTCGCCGCCGCCCTCGCCCTCGCGCCGTCCGGCGAGCGGATCTGCTGGATCGCCCGCGACTCGGAGATCGGGGACCGCGTCGCCGAGGAGCTCGGGGCGTGGCTCGGCGACCCCGGTGCCGTGGCCGTCCTCGAGCCGCGGACGGCGCTCGCCTACGAGCGGAGCGAGCTCGTTGCGGACGAGACGGCCGCCCGGGTCGCGGCGCTCGCCGCGTGGCGGAGCGGTGCAGCCCCGGTCCTCGTGGCGAGCGTCCAGGCGCTCCTCCAGCCGACGATCGCCCCGGAGGACCTCCCGGCGAACCCGCGCCTCATCCGCGTCGGGATGCGCCTCGGCCTCGAGGTGCTGCTGCTCGAGCTCCTCGACCTCGGCTACGTTCCGGTCATGGAGGTTGCCGGACGGGGCGAGTTCGCCCGGCGGGGCGGGATCGTCGACGTGTTCCCGCCATCGAGCCCGCTGCCCGTCCGGCTCGAGTTCTTCGGCGACGAGATCGACTCCCTGCGACGCTTCGATCCGACGGACCAGCGCACCGTCGAGACGATCGACGCGGCGACCCTCCTTCCAGCGAGCGAGATCCTCGTCCCGGCGGACGGCAGCGCGGGGATCCGCGCGCGACTCGGGCGGATGGCGGGACGGCTGCCGGAGCGCCTGGCGTCCGATCTCGCCCGATTCGAGGCCGCCACGATCCCGTCGTCGGCGGCAGTAGTGGCGGGCGCGTCGTCGTCCTCCGCCTCGACGGACGGTCGGCCCACGCGCGCCCTCGATGTCGGCGATGCCGCCGAGGTATGGGCGGGGGTGCTCTGCCAGGCGACCGGCCTCGATCACCTCGATCCGTCGACCCTCCTCATCCTCGACGAGCCCGGCGACATCGCGGAGGCGGCGGCGTTCCTCTGGCGTCAGGCGGACGAGCGAAGGGCCGATCTGGAGGCATCCGGCGAGCTCCCGGCGGGCTGGCCGGCGACGTACCTGCCACCCCGCGCGTGGAAGTCCCGGCTCCTCGGGGCCCGGACGCTCGAGCTCACCTGGGAGAGCGAGAGCTCATCCGAGTCGGCGATCGCCGGCGGCGGCCTCAGCAGCGGCGATCTCTTCGGCTGGCGCGAGCCCGTCCTCCCAGCGGGCCGGGCCGGGCAGCTCGCCGAGGCGGTCGATCGGTGGGCGGCGGATCGCGCCCGGATCGTCCTCGCCTCGGACCAGGGCGTCCGCCTCGCCGAGATCCTCGCCGAATCGGGTCGGCCGGTAGCGGTCGTCGCCCGCATCGCGGATCCACCCCCGCCAGGCGCCACGACGATCGTCGAGCGGAGTCTCAACGGCGGCTTCGTCGGCGGGCCGGAAGGCCTCGTCTTCGTCACGGACCGGGAGCTGTTCGGGACCGTTCGGATCCGCCGTCCCAGGGCGCTGCGGCGGGTGGTGCCCCGCGACATCCTCGAGCGTCTCGCGCCCGGCGACCTCGTCGTCCACGTGGATCACGGCGTCGCGCGGTACGAGCGGATGATCCGCCGCGGCGGCGCGGGCGAGGATCGCGACTACCTCGAGCTGAGCTTCGCGGGTGGCGATCGGATCTTCGTGCCGCTCGAGCAGATCGATCGCGTGACTCGCTATTCCGGTGGCGAGCGACCGCAGCTGTCGCGGCTCGGCGGCAGCGAATGGGCGCGCACGAAGCAGCGCGTGAAGCGGGCCGTCACGGATCTCGCCGATGAGCTTCTCGCGCTGTACGCGACACGGGCCGCCGCCCGCGGGCACGCCTTCGCTCCGGACACGCCGTGGCAGGCGGAGATGGAGGCGAGCTTCCCGTACGAGGAGACCGCGGACCAGCTCCGCGCCACCGAGGAGGTCAAGGCGGACATGGAGGCCGGCCGGCCGATGGATCGGCTCGTCGTCGGCGACGTCGGCTACGGCAAGACGGAGGTCGCCCTGCGGGCCGCGTTCAAGGCGATCCAGGATGGGACCCAGGTGGCCGTCCTCGTCCCGACGACCGTTCTCGCGGCACAACACCACGCGACGTTCAGCTCGCGGTTCGGGGCCTATCCGATCGTCGTCCACCTCCTCTCGCGGTTCGTGGCGCCCGCCGGACAGGCGCGGACGATCGCCGGCCTCGCGGACGGCTCGGTGGATCTCGTCATCGGGACCCACCGCCTGCTCTCGAAGGACGTCCGGTTCCGGGACCTCGGGCTCGTGGTCGTCGACGAGGAGCAGCGATTCGGGGTCGCCGCCAAGGAACGCCTCAAGCGCCTCCGGAGCGAGGTGGACGTGCTCACCCTCAGCGCGACCCCCATCCCCCGCACGCTCAACCTCGCCCTCGCCGGCATCCGCGACCTCAGCGTCATCGAGACTCCGCCGGAGGATCGGCTGCCGATCCAGACGCGGGTCGCCGAGGCGTCCGCCGGCCTCGTCCGCGATGCGATCCTCCGCGAGCTGGACCGCGGCGGCCAGGTCTTCTACGTCCACAATCGGGTCGAGACGATCGAGGCCCAGGCCGATCAGCTGCGGCGGATGCTGCCAGGAGTGCGGATCGTCGTCGGTCACGGTCAGATGGGGGAGGGCGCCCTCGAGCAGGTCATGATCACGTTCGCCGACGGCGCCGCGGACGTGCTCGTCTGCACGACGATCATCGAGTCCGGGCTCGACATCCCCAACGCGAACACGATCGTCATCGACCGGGCGGACACGCTCGGCCTGGCCCAGCTCTACCAGCTCCGCGGGCGGGTCGGGCGATCGTCCCGCCGGGCGTATGCGTATCTCCTCTACCGCCGGCGCGAGCGGCTCTCCGACGAGGCGCGGAAGCGGCTCCAGGCGATCTTCAACGCGTCCGAGCTCGGGGCCGGGTTCCAGATCGCGCTGTCGGACCTCGAGATCCGGGGGGCCGGCGACATCCTCGGCGCCGAGCAGTCGGGACACATGGCGGCCGTCGGGTTCGACCTGTATTCGCGACTGCTCGCCGAGGCCGTTGAGGAACGAAAGGCGACGTTCGAGGGACGGGAGCCGGTGGTGGTCCGCCAGGGCGCCGTCGTCGATCTGCCGGTGGAGGCGCATCTCCCGGACAGCTACGTACCTGACGAGGCCCAGAAGCTCGAGCTGTACCGGCGGCTCGCCCGTGCCCGGACTGCCGGCGACCTCGCCGCCTTCCGGCAGGAGGTGGCCGATCGCTTCGGTCCGCCGCCGCCGGCCGTCCTCCGTCTCGTCGAGGTGGCGGAGCTCCGCCTCACGGCCGAACGCGCCGGCGTCTCGTCGATCTCCCGCGAGGATGGCCAGCTTGTCATCCGGTTCGGAGCCGGGTTGTCACGGGCCATGGCGATGCGGATGCTCTCCGGGCCAGGCCTGTCCGGTGTCCGGCCGGGCGAGACCACATTCGCGAGCAACCAGGTGCGGATCCGCATACCGCGCGATCCCGCCCGTGCCTGGGGACTCACCCAGGCCGTCGTCGCACGGCTGGCGGCGAGCGAGTGAGGCCTTGGCCGCCGGAGCCCCGGGCGGCTGGATCGGCCGGGCGGCGGGATCGGGGCGGCAGGATCGGCCCGTCCGAGCTCCGGGCGCCCGGAAAACTCGTGCATTCGTGAATGGTTCACCGCTGCACGATTGCGGCGCGCGCGGGGCCCGTGGAGCTTCCGTTCACGCGGGGCTCGCGCCCCCGGCTCGACGGGACACGGCCACGGCGGCCGAGAGGACGAGAGGCCGAGGGGCCGAGAGGCCGAGCGGGCGGCGATCGGCACGACGCGATAGGCTGAAGTGACCCTCGGCGATTCGGCGCGCTGCCGATCCCGTTCGGGGCGCCCGGGAGTGACTCGATGCGACCGCTGTTCGGCCTCCACCTTCCGAACTACACCTTCGCGGACGCGCCGGAGGAGGGCGCCGACGCGCGGCATGAGGGCGCCGACGCGCGGGAGGAGGGCGCGGACACGCCGCCGGAAGGGCTGTTCGGCCGGGTGGTGGAGCTCGCGAAGGCTGCCGAGGCGGCGGGCTTCGGGCTCGTCACCGTCATGGACCACTTCTACCAGATCCGGGGTGTCGGGCCGGAGACCGAGCCGATGCTCGAATCGTACTCGACGCTCGCCGCCCTCGCCCAGCACACGTCCCGGGTCCGCCTCGCGACGCTCGTCACCGGCGTGACGTACCGCAACCCCGCGATCCTTGCCAAGACCGTCACGACGCTCGACATCCTGTCCGGCGGACGGGCGATCCTCGGCCTCGGCGCGGCCTGGAACGAGGACGAGCATCGCGGCTACGGCATCGACTTCCCACCGATCCGGGAGCGGATGGACCGGCTCGACGAGGCGCTGGCGATCGCCCGGGCGATGTTCAGCGAGGACCGTCCGAGCTTCGCCGGCGCCCACTACCGGATCGACCGGGCGCTCAACGTCCCACGGCCGATCCAGCCGGGCGGCCCGAAGATCCTCGTCGGCGGGGGTGGAGAGTTGCGCACCCTGAAGATCGCCGCGAAACACGCCGACATGACCCACTGGTTCCCGCTGGGGCTCGAGACACTCCGTCACAAGACGGATGTCCTGGCCCGCCATTGCGAAGCGATCGGCCGCGACCCGGCGACGATCCAGCGGATGATGGCCACGCCGGTCCTCGTCGTCGAGAACGAGCGACAGGCCGCCCTAGCCCTCGACCGACTGCCGCCGGAGCGGCGCGCACACGTGACGGCGGGCCCGCCCGAGTACGCGGCCGAGGCGCTCCGACCATACCTCGACGCGGGGTTCAGCGGCTTCACGTTTAACAACCCGTTCCTGCCGACCGCCGAGGCGATCGGCGTCGCCGGCGAGCTGCTCGCCCTGCTTGACTGACCGCTTCGGCGTCGCCGGACCGTCCGCTGTCCCGCCCGTGGCCGCTGTCCCGCCCGTGACCGGCGGCCTCTGGTCGCCGGCGCGGCGCGCGCTCACCGTCGGACTCGTCCTCACCATCACCCTCGTGGCGTTCGAGGCCCTCGCCGTGTCGACGGTCATGCCGGTGGTCGCCCGCGAGCTCGGCGGCCTCGACCTGTACGGCTGGGTCTTCTCGGCGTTCTTCCTCGGCGACCTGGTCGGCATCGTGGTGGTCGGCGGCCTCATCGATCGGGGCGGGCTCATCCGGCCGTTCGTGGGCGGTCTCACCCTGTTCGGCCTCGGACTCGCCATCGGCGGCCTCTCCCCGTCCATGCCCGTCCTCATCGCCGGGCGGCTCCTCCAGGGGTTCGGTGCCGGCGCGATCGCGCCCACGGCGTACGTGGCGATCGGACGGAGCCTCCCGGAGGGCCTCCGCGCCCAGATGTTCGCGACACTGTCCACCGCGTGGGTCCTGCCAGGTGTCCTGGGCCCGGCGATCGCCGGCATCGTCGCCCAGCACGCGTCGTGGCGATTCGTCCTGCTCGGGCTTATCCCGCTCATCGTCGTCTCCGGCACGCTCGCCGTGGCCGGCCTGCGCGACGTCCCGCCCGCCGATCCGACCGCGGCGTCCGCGGAGCACCTCGTCGCGATCGATGCCCGCCGCCGCCTCCCCCGCGCGATCGTCCTTGCCGTTGCGGCCGGCCTCACGCTCGCCGGCCTCACCGACCCGACGTCGCTCCTCTCCGGCGGACTCATCCTGGCCGGGGTCGTCGCCGGCGTCGTCGCCTTCCGGTCCCTCGTCCCGGCCGGCACGCTCCGCGCCCACGGTCGGCTGCCGTCCGCGGTCCTCGTCCGCGGCCTGGCCACGTTCACGTTCTTCTCCGTCGATGCGTACGTCTCGCTCCTCCTCGTCGGCTGGCGGGGCATCAGCCCGGCCGAGGCGGGGATCGCGCTCACGGCCGCGACCGTCTGCTGGACCGGCGGATCGTGGATCCAGGCGCGATGGATCGGCCGGCTCGGCGCCGCACGATTCGTGCGAACCGGACTGGCAGTGACGGTCGTCGGGATCGGGGCGACCGCCCTCGTGCTCCTCCCGGCCGTGCCGGTCCTGTGGGCGGTCCCGGCGTTCGCCATCGCCGGGTTCGGGATGGGACTCGCCTATTCGCCGCTGTCCCTCGTCGTCCTCGCCGAAGCGGCCGCCGGAACGGAGGGCGGGGCGACCTCCGCGCTGCAGCTCTCCGACACGCTCGGCACGGCGCTCGGGACGGGCATCGCCGGGGCCATCCTCGCCGCGGCCGCCCGGGCCGGGACGTCCATCGCCGTCGGCCTGGCGATCGCCTTCGCGCTCGCCGCCTTCGTCGGGGTCGTGGGAGCCGGGCTCGGCGGAAGGCTCGGTGGCCGACCCGAGCTCGGCGGCCGACCCGACCCCGGCGGCAGGCTCGGCGGCCGACCGGATCCGGCCGTGCGGTAGACTTCGGCTGCCCGCGCGCCCGCCGCGCCGTCGAGCCTCGATCAGCCCCCGAGGATCACCGGAGGATCCCGCATCGATGTCCGCTGAGGACCTGCGCGCCAAGATCCGCGAGATCGCCGACTTCCCGAAGCCCGGCATCCTGTTCTACGACATCACGACCCTCCTCAAGGACCCGGCCGCGTATCGCGAGGCGATCGACCTCATGCTCGAGCCGTATCGCGACGAGCGGATCGACGTGGTCGTCGGGATGGAGTCCCGCGGCTTCATCTTCAGCGCGCCCTTGGCGTACCAGATGAGCGCCGGCCTCGTGCCGGTCCGCAAGCTCGGCAAGCTCCCGGCGGAGACGCTGACCGTCGAATACGCCCTGGAGTACGGCTCGAACACCCTGGAGATCCACCGCGACGCGATCCGGCCGGGTCAGCGGGTCCTCATCGTCGATGACCTCCTCGCGACGGGCGGGACCGTGGGCGGGACGATCGAGCTCGTCGAGCGACTCCAGGGCGAGGTGGTGGGGCTCGCCTTCCTCGTCGAGCTCGACTTCCTCAAGGGTCGGGATCGTCTCGCCGGCCGGCGCGTGACGAGCGTCATCCAGTACTGACAGCCGCTCGAGTCGAGGCCGATCCGTGTCCGATCAGGGTCCAGGGGACGTCACCGAGCCGACCGCGCGATCGGACGCGCCCGAGCGGACCACGCCCGAGCCGACACCCACGCCCGTGGCTGGCACGCCCGCCGCCGGCACGCCCGCGCCCGAGCAGACCCCCGCGGCGCGGGCCGAGCCCGCAGGAGCCGACCTCGACCGGCGACGGTTCTTCCGGCAGTTCGCCACTGACGTCGTCCACACCGCGGCCACCTTCGCCGGGATGGCCGGCGCGCTCCAGCGCACCTCCGCCGAGGCGGCGAACGCGCTCCTCGGGGGGTCCGGAGCCGGCGGATCGGGCGGCCTTTCGGCGATGTTCAGCGACGCCCTCGGCGACCCACTCGATCATGCGAACCCGGATCCCGCGACGCCGTCCGGATTCCGGACCGCATTCCGCTGGGACGGCGATCTCCTCTATCTGGTCGATCAGCGGAAGCTCCCGACCGAGCTCGTCGAGGTGAGCTGCCAGACCGCGGCCGAGGTGGCCTGGGCGCTCCGCGAGATGGTCATCCGCGGCGCACCGGCGATGGGCCAGGCAGCCGCCGTGGGCCTCGCCCTCACCGCGGCCCGGATGGCGGATTCCACGCCGTTCGTCCGTCGAGCGACCCTCCGGGGGAGTGCCACGGCCCTCGTGAACGCCCGCCCGACCGCGATCAACGTCCGCTGGGCGACGGATCGCTGCCTCGCCGCGGTGGAGGCCGTCGGCGACCTCTCCGAAGATGGTGGCCTTGTCGCGGAGACGATCCGGCGCGAGGCGGAGGCGATCATCGCGGAGGCGGCGGCGGATCACGAGCGCCTCGCGACGCTCGGTCTCGCCGAGCTGCCGATCCCCCGGGGCCGGCCGCTCCAGGTCCTCACCCACTGCAACACCGGGCCGCTCGCCTGCGGCCAGTTCGGGACCGCGCTCGGCGTCGTCCAGGCGGCGGTCCACGCCGGCCGCGACATCATCGTCTTCGTCGACGAGACGCGACCGTATCTCCAGGGGGCCCGCCTCACGGCCTGGGAGCTCGGCCAGGCGGGCGTCGCCCACACCCTCATCGCCGACGCGGCGGCCGGATGGGTCCTCGCGACCCGCGAGATCGACGCGGTGCTCGTGGGAGCGGATCGGATCGCCGCGAACGGCGACACCGCCAACAAGATCGGGACCTACCCGCTCGCCGTGCTCGCCCGGCGCCACGGCGTCCCGTTCTATGTCTGCGCCCCGACCTCGAGCATCGACCTTGCGACCCCGGACGGCTCGGCGATCCAGATCGAACAGCGCGCGAGCGACGAGGTGACCATCATCCGCGGGGTACCGATCGCGCCGCCGGCCACACCGGCCCTGAATCCGGCCTTCGATGTGACCCCGGCGGAGCTCATCACCGCCATCGTCACCGAGGCGGGCGTCCTCCGGGCTCCCTTCGAGTCGGCCCTCGTGGAGGCCGTCGCCTCAGCCGTGGGACGGCGCCACGCCGTGGATGCCGCCTGATGGTCTCCGTCGCGCTCACCGCTCGCCAGCATCGGTCCGGCATCGTGACCGGCCCGATGACGGATCGCGTCGCGCTGCGCGCCTTCCTCGAGCGCGATCGGCTCTTCGCCGCGTACGCCATCTGCGACCTCGAGGACCGCGAGTGGTCGCGGAGCCACTGGGGCGCCGCGTGGCAGCGGGACGAGCTCATCGCGGTCGCCCTCGAATACGCCGGCCTCTCGCCCCAGCCGCTCTTCGTGGTCGGGCGACCGGATGGGATCGAGGCGATCCTTGCCGACGTCATCCATCCGCGCGCCGCCTACGTCGCGGCGCAGCCGGAGCATCTCCGAGCCGTCGCCGCCCACTATCGCGTCGACCCGGGCGTGCCGATGATCCGGATGTGGGTGGATCGCGCCCACTTCCGGCCGTTCCCGGCGGACGTCCGGCGGCTCCTGCTGGCCGAGATCGGCGACCTCAACCGGCTCTATGGGCTCGGCTTCGCCGCGTGGCTCCCGTCCTCGGCGATCGGCGAGGGCGTCTACTACGGGATGAAGGTCGGCGGCCAGCTCATCTCGGCGGCCGGCACCCACGTCATCAGTCCGACCGCCCGGCTCGCCGTCGTCGGGAACGTCCTCACCCACACGGCATACCGCGGTCGTGGCTACGCCACCGCCACCACCGGCGCGGTCACCGCCGAGCTGCTCCGGACGAGCGACCAGGTGGTCCTCAATGTCCGTTCGGACAATCCACCCGCGCTCCACGCGTACCGCCGCCTCGGCTACCAGGAGCATTGTCGGTTCGAGGAGCGGCTCGTGCATCGGCTCGGCGCGCCGTGGCCGGCCATGCCCGGCCTACTCCGCCGATTCTTCCCCCGCAAGGAGACCCACCCTTCATGACCGCGACCGCTCACGCGACTGCCGCACTCCCACCCCACGATGTCACCGATCTCGGCCTCGCCGACGAAGGCGTCCGGCGGATCGAATGGGCCGAGCGGGAGATGCCCGTCCTGCGGATCATCCGGGAGCGCTTCGAGCGTGAGCGGCCGCTCGCCGGCCTCCGCGTCGGCGCCTGCCTCCACGTGACGACCGAGACGGCGAATCTCATGCGGACGCTGCGCGCCGGCGGCGCGGACATCGTCCTCTGCGCGTCGAACCCGCTCTCGACGAAGGACGACGTCGCGGCCGCGCTCGTCGTCGTCTACGGCATCGGCTGCTACGCCCGTCGCGGCGAGGACCGCGACACGTACTACGCCCACCTCGGCGCGGTCGCCGATACCCACCCCGTCCTCACGATGGACGACGGCTGCGACCTCGTCTCGCTCCTCCACACGGAGCGCCCGGACCAGCTCCGCGAGGTGTTCGCCGGCACGGAGGAGACCACGACGGGCGTCATCCGGCTCAAGGCGATGGCCGCCGACGGCGCCCTCAGGTTCCCGGTCATCGCGGTGAACGAGGCGCAGACGAAGCACCTCTTCGACAACCGCTACGGCACCGGCCAGAGCACCGTCGACGGGATCCTGCGGGCGACGAACATCCTCCTTGCCGGGCGCAACGTCGTCGTGGCCGGCTACGGCTGGGTGGGGCGGGGGATCGCCTCGCGGATGAACGGCATGGGCGCCCACGTCGCGATCGTGGAGGTGGACCCAATCCGGGCGCTCGAGGCGCTGATGGACGGCTTCCGGGTCATGACCGTCGGCGAGGCGGCAGGCTGGGGCGAGCTGTTCGTCACCGCGACCGGCAACGTCAACGTGTTCCGGCGCGAGCATTTCGCGGCGATGCGCGACGGCGCGATCATGGCGAACAGCGGGCATTTCGACGCCGAGCTCGACCTGCCGGCCCTGCGGGAGATGGCCGAGGGGCACGTGCGGCAGATCCGCGATTCGCTCGTCGAATACGACATCGGCGGCAAGCGGCTCAACCTCATCGCCGAGGGGCGGCTCGTGAACCTCGGCGCGGCGGAGGGCCATCCGGCGGCGGTCATGGACATGAGCTTCGCCAACCAGGCCCTCTCGGCCGAGTACATCGCAGCTCATCATGGCGAGCTGGAGCCGCAGGTCTATGTCGTCCCCGAGGCGATCGACGCGGAGGTCGCGCGGCTCAAGCTCGCCGCGCTCGGAGTCGCGATCGACGGGATGACGTCCGAGCAGGTCGCCTACATCGCCGCCTGGCAGCACGGTACGTAGCCGGCCGCGTGGCGCGTCGCGGCTGAAGCGGGGCGGCCAAAGCGGCTCGGCCAAGCGGCCCGGCGGAAGCGGCTCGGCCATCGGTGCCACGATAATCGCGGCCCGGCGGCAGCGGTCCGGCCATCGGTGCCACGATTAGCCGGCGTCCGGCTGGCGGGAGCGATCGTCACGCTGGCGGACGTTGTCGAACGCGGCCGGAGGGTGGAGCCCGACACTCCGAAGGTATGCGGGGTTCGTGACCGATCGATCGACACCGCTGATCGACATGAGGGACGCCGGACTCGCGGCGGCGACGTCCTGGCCGCGAAGGCCGCCGGCCACCTCGAAACCGCACGCTCACCCGCCTGCGAAACGTCGTTCGGCCGCGCGCTAATCGTGGGGTCGATGACGCGACCTGGCTGACGCGTCGCTGCCGCCCTCGGCGATCAGGCGCCCCCGGCGATCAGGCGCCCCCGGCGATCAGGCGCCCCCGGCGATCAGGCGCCGCAGGCGATCGAGGCCCTCGTGCACATCGACGAAGCGGGTGTAGAGCGGCGCGAATCCGAGCCGGACCGAATCCGGCGCGCGGAAGTCCGGGACGATGCCGGCGGCGATGAGGGCGGCGCAGAGCCGCCGGGCCTGGGGATGGCGGATCGACACGTGGGCGCCACGATCGCGCGCGTCGCGCGGCGACCCCAGGTCGCACCCAAGCGGCGCGAGCCACGCGTCGTGGAGGCCGATGGCGTACTCGGTGAGGGCGATCCCCTTCGCCCGGATCCCCTCGATGCCGGCATCCGCGACGATCCTCACGCCCTCCTCGACCGCGACGATCCCGAGCACGGCCGCTGTGCCGGTCAGCCAGGCGCGGATCCCCGGGGCCGCTGCATAGCCCTGCGCCATCGCGAACTGATCCTCCCGCCCGAACCAGCCCTGGACCGGATTCCGCAGCTCGCGCTGGAGTTCCCGACGGACGTAGAGGAAGGCCGGCGCCCCGGGGCCGCCGCTCAGGTACTTGTAGGTGCAGCCCACGGCGAGGTCCATCCCGCCGGCCGTCGCCTGGACCGGGATCGAGCCGACGGAGTGGCAGAGATCCCAGAGCGTGAGCGCCCCGGACTCGTGGGCGAGGGCGCTGATGCGCGCCAGGTCCGCGATCGCCGCCGAGCGGTAGTTCACGTGGCTGAGGGCGACGAGGGCGACGTCATCGTCGAGGACGGCGGCTACGTCCTCCGCCGTCGCGCCGGCGACGGGGTCGCCATCGATCCAGCGGACCGCGAGGCCGCGGGCTGCGGCGAGCCCTTCGAGGACGTACCGATCGGTCGGGAAGTTATCGCGATCGGTCACGATCGCCCGGCGTCCGCCGCGTGCGTCGAGGGCCGCGACGGCGAGGCGGTGGAAATTCACCGTCGTGGAATCGGCGACGATCACCTCGCCCGGCCGAGCTCCGAGAAGCGCGGTTCCGATGCGATCGCCGACCCGGACCGGCAGGTCGAGCCAGTCGTCCCACCCGCGGATGAGCCGGCCACCCCAGTCCTCGCGCACGGCCGTCGCCAGACGCTCCGCCGTCGCCTTCGGCAGCCGTCCGAGCGAGTTGCCGTCGAGATAGACGAGGTCCGGATCGTCGATGACGAAGCGGTCCCGGAAGGATGCGAGCGGATCGGCCGCGTCGAGGGCTTCGGCGCGCTCGAGCGTCGTGTCCATCGCGGCAGTGTAGGCGCCGGATCCGCCCGGACGCCCGGCCGGACGAACGCGGATCGGCCCGGAGCGTCCTTCGTGCTACGCTCCGCGCAATCCTTGGAGGGACCATGACGAGCATCGTCGACGCCGCCCACTACCTCTTCACGTCCGAGTCGGTGACCGAGGGTCACCCCGACAAGATGTGCGATCAGATCAGCGACGCGATCCTCGACGAGATCATCGCCCGCGATCCGGACGCTCGCGTCGCCTGCGAGACGGCGACCACGACCGGGCTCGTCCTGGTCCTCGGCGAGGTCACGACGAAGACGTACGTGGACTTCCAGGCGGTCGTCCGCGAGACGGTCCGCGACATCGGCTACACGCGGGCCGAATACGGCTTCGACTACCTCACCTGCGGCACCCTCGTGAGCGTCAAGGAACAGTCGGCGGACATCGCGATGGGCGTGGACGCCGCGCTCGAGACCCGCGAGGACGGGGCGTCCGCCAGGGAGCTCGGGGCCGGCGACCAGGGGATGATGTTCGGCTACGCCTGCCGCGAGACCCCGGAGCTCATGCCGCTGCCGATCGCCCTCGCCCATCGGATGGCACGCCGGCTCGCCGAAGTCCGCAAGAGCGGACAGCTCCAGTACCTGCGGCCGGACGGCAAGACCCAGGTCACCGTCGAATACGAGCGCGGTGTCCCGAAGCGGGTCCGGACGGTCGTCGTCGCCGCGCAGCACGACCCCGACGCCCGGATCGAGCGGCTGCGCCGGGACATCGAGGAGACGGTCATCCTGCCCACGATCCCGCGCGAGCTCCGCGACACGGATCCGATCATGCACGTCAACCCGACCGGCCGCTTCGTCACCGGCGGCCCGATGGGCGACGCCGGCCTGACCGGGCGCAAGATCATCGTCGACAGCTACGGCGGGATGGCCCGTCACGGCGGCGGCGCCTTCTCGGGCAAGGACCCGACGAAGGTGGACCGATCGGCGAGCTACGCCGCGCGGTGGGTCGCCAAGAACGTCGTGGCGGCGGGTCTGGCGGACCGCTTCGAGGTGGAGATCGCCTACGGCATCGGGATCGCCCGGCCGGTGAGCTTCTCGGTCGAGTCCTTCGGCACCGGAAGGATCCCGGACGAGCGGATCCAGGCGATCATCGAACACCACTTCGACCTCCGCCCGGCGTCGATCATCGCCGCCCTCGACCTCCGCCGGCCCATCTACCGGCAGACGGCGTCGTACGGGCATTTCGGCCGCCCGGAACTCGATCTGCCGTGGGAACGGACCGACAAGGCGGCCCTCCTCGCGGCGGACGCGGGCCTGCGGGAACCGTCCGCCGACGCGGTCGGAGTCGGCGCCGGCTGACCCACGGACGGCCCGGCGGCCCGGCGCACGGGCACCTGCATCGCCCGCTGACCGTCGGCCCCGGCGCGGCCCGTAGAATCCACCGATGTACGCCGTTATCCTCGCCGGCGGTGGCGGGACGCGCCTCTGGCCGCTGAGCACCCCGGACCGCCCGAAGCCGTTCCTTCCGCTCCTCGGCGAACGCTCGCTCCTCCAGCGGACGGTCGATCGGCTGTCGCCGCTCGTCGACGAGGGGGTCGTGACGGACGTCACGGTCGTGACGGATCGGCGGTACGTCGGCCTGGTCCGGGCGCAACTGCCGGCTTTCCGCATCCTCGCCGAGCCCACCGGGCGCAATACGGCCGCCGCGATCGCACTCGCCGTCGCCGCCATCGACCGGCCGGAGGAGGAGGTCATGCTCGTCCTGCCGGCGGACCACGGGATCGACCCGCAGCGCGACGACGTCTTCCGCGGCGTGCTGGCGGCCGCCGAGACCGGCCTTGCCGGCGAGGCCTTCGGCATCGATGCGCCACTCGTCACGCTCGGTATCGCGGTCGATCGCCCGGCGACCGAGTACGGCTACCTCATCCCCGACCTCGAGCGGGGCGCCACGATCGAGGGCCTTCGCGCCTGCCCGCTCGCGGCGTTCGAGGAGAAGCCGCGGCCACCGCGCGCCCAGGAGCTGCTCACCCAGCCCGGCGTCGCCTGGAACGCCGGGATCTTCCTCTGGCGCCGCTCGTCGATCCGCCTTGCGCTCGAGCGGTACACGGCCCTGCTCACCGCGATCGCGCCCGCCGTGCGCTCGCCCGTCGCCCTCGCTGCCGCGTACGACCGTCTCACCCCGATCTCGATCGACTACGCGGTCATGGAGGGCGCCGCCCGGGACGATCGCGTCGTCATGGCGGCGATGGACGTCGGCTGGAGCGACCTCGGTGGCTGGTCGTCCCTGCTCGCCGCGCTCGGGGGCCGGGCCACGGGCCGCGTCGTGCCGCCCGGCGAGGCGGTGGCGCTCGGCCCGCACGACCTCCTCATCGAGCGCCGGGACCGCAGGCTCGCCGTGGTCGACGGCCCGCGCGGTAGCATCAGCACGGCACCCACCGCGCTCCTCGCCGGTGCCGCGCCGGACCGGTCGATCGTCGACGCCCTGATCGAACGCGTCTCAGCCCAGGAGGTCAGCGGATGACGACGATCGCCGAGGCTCCCCGCCCCACGACGATCGTCTTCGGCACGGATGGCTGGCGGGCCCGCGTGGCGGATGAGTTCACGTTCGAGAGCGTGCGTCGCTGCGCGGACGGCGTCGCGGCCTATGTCGTCGGTCGGGGTGAGCAGGCCAAGGGCGTCGTCATCGCCTATGACCGCCGCTTCGCCTCCGAGCATTTCGCCGCCGCCGCCGCGGAGGTCGTCCTCGCCCACGACATCCCGGTATCGATCGCCGCCCACGCGGTGCCGACCCAGATGACGTCGTACGAGGTCGTGGAGCGCGGCGCGGCCGCCGGCATCATGATCACCGCGAGCCACAACCCGTGGACGGACAACGGGTTCAAGGTCAAGGCGCCGACGGGATCGGCCGCCGGCCCCGAGATCATCGCCGTCCTCGAGGGTCGGATCGCGGCGAACGGCGGGACGGCGATCGCCCGTCGCCCGCTCGCGGACGCCGAGGCCGCCGGACTCGTCGAGCGCTTCGATCCGTACGACGGGTACGAGCGATACGTCCGGCGGACCGTGGACATCGATGCCCTCAAGGCCGCGGATGCGCACATCCTCGTCGAGCCCATGTGGGGCGCCGGAGCGGGATGGATCAGCCGGATCCTCGGCGGGGGCCGGATCCGGATCACGGAGATCCACCAGGAGCGGAACCCGTACTTCGGCGGGGTGAACCCTGAGCCGATCCGACCGAACGTCGACGAGGCGCTCGGGATGCTCGCCGCCGGCGGCTACGACCTGGGTCTCTTCCTCGACGGCGACGCCGATCGCGCCGGAGCGGCGGACGAGCGCGGCACGTTCATCCACCAGCTCCAGGTCACGGGCCTGCTCATGTACTACCTCGCCGAGCACCGCGGGCTCCGACAGCCGGTGGTCGTGAGCGTCAACAACACATCGATGGCCGGGCGCCTCGGCGTCCACTACGGGATCCCGGTCCACGAGACCTCCGTCGGGTTCAAGTTCATCGGACCGAAGATGATCGCGACCGGGGCGATGATGGGGGCCGAGGAGTCGGGCGGGTTCGGATTCGGGATGCACCTGCCGGAGCGCGACGGGATCTACGCGGACCTCCTCCTCCTCGACCTCTTCCTGCGCGAGCGAGCGGCCGGCCGGTGGCCGGTCTCGCGGGCCATCGAGCACTTCCATGAGCTCGCCGGGCCGTCGTTCTATCGGCGGATCGACGTCCACGTCGAGCAGGCGGCCTACGCCGCCGTCAAGCAACGGCTGGTCGAGGTCCTCGGCGACACGCCGCCGACCGAGCTCGCCGGGCGGCCGGTGGTCCGGAGCCAGGCGCTTGAGACGAAGGACGGCTCCAAGTTCTTCCTCGCCGACGGTTCATGGCTGCTCGTTCGCACGAGCGGGACCGAGCCGCTCGTCCGGGTCTACACGGAGGCGACGTCCGCCGGGGTCCGCGACGCGCTGGTCGAGGCCGGGGAGCGACTGGTCCGCGGCTCGTGACCGACGCACCGGGCGTGGCCGGATCGGAGGCGGGCCGTCGCGTGGACAAGCCGTGGGGCCACGAGATCATCTGGGCGGAGACGGATCGCTACGTCGGCAAGATCCTCGTCATCCTGGCCGGCCGCCGGCTCTCGCTGCAGTACCACGAGGTGAAGGACGAATCGATCCTCGTCGTCCGTGGCCGCATGCGGCTCCATCTCGCGGACGAGGCGGGGATCGTCCGGACGACCGAGCTCGGGCCGGGCGACAGGCGCCACGTCCCGCCCGGTCGGGTCCACCGCTACGAGGCGATGGAGGACGTCGAGCTCATGGAGGTCTCCACCCCGGAGCTCGACGACGTCGTTCGACTCGAGGACGACTACGGCCGCGAGGCGACGACGGCGCCCTGAACCGCGGCGACCGGAGGTCCGGTCGGGCAGTGACCGGATCGGGGGATGACCGGGGCCGCCGGAGGGTGTAGGCTCCGTGGTGCGACCGCCATCACCGGTCGATGGTGCAAGGACCGGACGGCGGCCTCGTCAGCGTCCCGGATCGGGCGACCCGGGGCACGGAGGGTCACCACGTGCACAGTTCCCTCATCGGCAAGGTCGAGAAGGCGAATCGCTACGCGCGCGAGCTGGACCGCATCAGCATCGACCGTCTGTCACTCACCTTCCGCGGCGACAACGACACGCACGCCGTGACTCTCGACGCCGGTACGTGGCATTGCACCTGCCACTACTTCGCGAGTTTCGGATCGTGCGTCCATCTCCTCGCCCTCCAGAAGATCTTCGGGATCATGCTGCCCGAGGAGGCGCAGGTCTCCATCTTCGCCGCGGCCTCGCCCGAGCTCGCCGCGGTCTGACGCTCGACTGACGAAACCTCACGGGTCGAACCCGGCGAGGACCGCGCGGGTCGTGCCAGCCCGCAGCGGCACCTCGCCGCTGCGGGACCACCCGTCCGCCGACCAGCGGTAGACGACGATGGATTCAGGATCTCCCGCCTCGTCCAGCCAGGTCACCGCGAGGCGCACGCCCGTCCGATCGAGGAGCATCTGGCCGGCGGTCCGGCCTGACCCGTCGCCGACCGGCAGTTCGGCGAGCGATTCCCCAGCGCGGAACGCCGCGAGCGGCCCGATCCGGATCCGCCCGTCGTCGCGCGACTGATAGGCGACGACGCCGACGTCGCCAGCGGCGGAGATCGCCCCGGCGCCGGTCGCGAGCGTCGTGATCCGGTCCGTCGACAGGTCGACGATCGCGAGGGCCGGTCGGTCCTCGGCGTCGCGGACCGGGACGGCGACCGTCCGACGATCGAGCCAGAGCGCCGCCCGCCCGTCCTCCTCGAAGCCGAGTGCGATCGTTCGTGCCCGGCCGGACGTCCGGTCCGCGACGAGCAGGCGGGCGTCCCGGGCGCCGGTGCCGGGCCGACCGAAGATCGCCGCGACCTGCCGCCCGTCCGGTGAGACCGTCCCGAACGTCCACGCTCGCGCCGCGTCCGTCGCCGTGGGGCCGGTGAGGCCCACGGCCCTCCATCGTGGCGGGGCCGTGCCGGAGATCGCCCCGGCGTCGAGGAACCCTGCTCCGCGACCGAACGTGAGGACGAAGCCTTCCGCAGCATCGCCCGACGCCCACACCGGCCCGCTCGGCGTCGCCGGAAGGGCGACGGACGTCGCTCGATCGAAGGGCTGGTGCAGCTCGATCGCGTCCGCGTTCCCGCAGAGACACCAGAGGCCGATCCGCTGAGTCGCTGGGACGGGCGATGGCGACGTCGAGTGGCTCGCGCCTCCCGAGCCGCCCGTCGGCGATGGGGGCAGGGGGCCGCCGCAGGCCGCGGCAGCGGCGAGCACGAGAGCGACCGCGAGGGGCGCGGTCGCTCTCGTGGCGTGACGGCGGTTCGGCGGGTGGGTGCTCATCGGATGACGTCGCCTGCGATGAGGGAGCCGTCGCCGGCGTCGATGGCGAGCTCGAGCCCGCCGAGTCGCTGCGCGAGTGCGCCGCGCGTCCCGACGGTCGCAACCCAGGCGAGCCGGAGGATGGACCCGGGCGCGTCCGGTCGTTCCGGCGCGAACGTGTCGTTCGGTGCCGTCCAGGCGAGGCTGAGGGCGGTGATCGCAACACCCGATCGGTCCGTCCCGGCGAACCATCGATCGAGCTGGGCCTCCACGATGGCCCGGGCCGCCGCCCTGGCGATGGCCGTCGCGGGCGCCGGAGCGAGCTCCCGTGCCGTCCGGCTCACGCTGTGGGTGGATCCGTCCGGCCAGAGCTGGATCCGGACGCCGTCACCGCGGACGGGGATCCCGCCGGCCGAGCGCTCCCAGCTGACGGTCCAGCCGGAGCCGGACGGGCCGCGGAGGATCCGGGCCCTTCCATCGGGCACGGCACCGAACGCGGCGCTGGCGAGCTGATCGCCCCGCTGCCGAACCGCCCCCTCACCGCGAAGGGGCTGTCCGCCGTCGCCGGTCCAGCCGAAGCGGACCGCGGCGAGGAGCCTGCCGCCGCGATCGAAGCGCTGCAACGCGGTGAGCCGACCGGTCGCGTCGGCCTCGGCGACCTCGTCGTATTCCGTCGAGGCGAACCGATCCGTCACGTGGCTCACGGTCCGCGTGACGGCCGGCGGCAACCCGAGAGCCTCCGCCGACCGGGTCGCGAGGGCGATGGTCGGGCCTGCGAGCGTGCCGGCCAACGCACGGGCCTCGACACCAGGTGTGCCGGCCCTGAACGAGTCGGCCGCCGATCCCGGCGTTCCGGTGGCGAGGACCGTCATCGTGGCGAGACCGAGCGCCCCGCCGAGGGCTGCCCGGCGGGTGCGGCGACGAAGGACGGGACGAGCGAAGAAGGAACAGCGACGCATGTCGACTCCTCTACAGGCAGTTCGGGCAGGGTGGGTTGTACGGGCCGGGGAGCCCGTAGCCGTTGTAGCTGCCCCACCAGTCGGCCCGGAAGTCGCGGTGCGTGAACGATCCGAGATAGGCGATGTCGAACGCCTCGCCGACCCGGTGGTGGGACGCGAGGGCATCCCAGAACCGCTGCTCGAACATCCACTCGTCGTTGTCGTATGCCGTTCCGAGGTAGCCGAGGAAGAACTCCGGGCCGTTCCACGCCGACCCGGTCGCCTTGACCTTCTCGATCCCGAAGGCGGCCGGCAGCGTCGTGTTCGAGTCCCCGTTGTGGCAGGTCGAGATCACGACGAGGTTCGACTCGCGGCCGGCCCGCTTCGCGGCGATGTCCTTCGAATAGACGATCGCCTGGCTGCACGAACCGGCGTCCTCGCGGAATCCGGAGTACCGCCGCCCGTCCGGGTTGTAGTAGTAGTCGCCGTGCGAATGGACGTAGTAACCCCAGTCGTCGATGGTCCGTGCGAGCGTGTGTCGTTTCGTGAACGAGGTCCCGCTGAACGCCCCGGTCGCATAGCCGAGGCCGCTGTACGCGGCTTTCGCCGCCGTCAGCATCTTGCCCGGCAACGAGTCCGTGAACCCCACGCAGGGGGGCCTGAATGCCGTCTGGTTCGAATCCGCCGACGCCTGATACGCGGCGCGGGCCGGGCCCGCCAGCAGTGCGGTGAGGACGAGCGCGGGCAGGATTGCCGAGAGCCATCGTCGCCACCGTCGTTCGTGCGACACGATCCATGACCTCCTCCGGCGGATGTGGTGGGAGCGGCGGAGGGTGGTGGGAGCGGCGGAGGGAGGGCGAGGCGGTGATCGTCGCAGGCGTCGCTTCACTCGGACTTACCAGGCCGCGGGGACCTCGCACGCATCGCGCGTTGACCCTCGACCGCCGCGGCCGCTAGTCTCAGGGGGTGAACCGCGCGCCCACCGGGATCCCTGTCGGGCATCGCCGGGTCCGATCGCTGCCGATCCTTGCGGCGGTCGTGCTCGTCGCCGCCGCCTGCGGATCGGTGACCGCCCCGCCGTCCGTCTCGACGAACCCGTCGGCCACGCCTGCCGGCGTCGCCTCGGCGAGCCCGGCTCTGCCCGGCGACACGGCGTCGCCCGGGCCCGGCAGCGGATCGGCGGGCCCATCCGGGTCGGGATCGCCGCCACCCACGGCGTCGGGATCGCCGGTCCCGAGCGGAGCGGATTCTGCGGCCGCGGCCTGCTCCGGCAGCGCCGCGACGAAGGATTTCTTCGTCGCGATCGCCCAGGCCGTCCAGTGGCCGGTCTACTGCGCGGTCATGCCCACCGGCTGGTCCATCGTCTCCGGGTCGTACCGGCTGGCGAACGGCGGCCAGATGAACGTGGAGTACCGCAACCAGTCCGGATGGACGTTCGAGCTCAAGGAGGGCCACTGGTGCACGGACGGCGCCAGCGCCTGCTCGCCGCACGACCTCTTCGTCGGCCCGTCCGCCTTCGGCGACCGGCAGGGGGAGCTCGGCTCACTCGGCGGTGGCTTCGTCCTCTACGTCGATGCGGGTTCGAACCCGTCGTGGACGGCACGCGGGACCGGCCTCGACCAGGCGACGTTCAGCGCGCTCTGCGCGGCCCTCGCGTTGGTCGCCGCCTGAGCGTTGGTCGCCGCCTGAGCGTCAGGCGCGCCGGCGCGGCAGCTCGAGGAACGGGAGCCGAACAACAGAGGCGTCCACCCGGCCTCGGATCCCCTCGACGGTCCACTCGATCGCCAGCCGCGTGCCCGGCGCCTCGAACGCCGCAGGGACCGATGCGAGGGCGATGGCACGCTTGAGGATCGGGCTCCAGCCGACGCTCGTCGCCCGGCCGATCCGCCGTCCGGAGCCGTCGAAGACCGGGACCGGCGTGCGGGAGACGATCCCCGGCGCAGCGGGCGGCAGGTCCTGGGCCGCGTGGAGCGCCTCGATCCCCGCCCAGTCGAGCTCGATGCCGACGAGGCGTCGCGGCGGGCCGCCGGCGCGAGCCTCCGCTCGGAGCGCGCGACGGCCGACGAACTCCGCCTTGTCGAGGTCGACGAGACGCCCGAGACCGATCTCCGCCGGCGAATAGGCCTGCTCGGCGTTCATGGCGTGCCGGGCGCTCGTGTAGTCGACCTCGAGGAGGATGAGTCCCGCCTCGAGACGGACGATGTCGAGGGCGAGCATTCCGGCTGGCCTGAGCCCATGCGACCGTCCGGCGTCGACGACGGTGTCCCAGACCTCCACTGCCCGCTCGGCCGGCACCCACAGCTCGAATCCGAGGTCGCCCGTGTACCCCGTCCGGCTGACGTCCACGGCGATGCCGGCGATCGTGGCCGGGCGTCGCCGGAAGTACCGCAGGTCCGTGAACGACGCGCCGGCCGCTGCCTCGAGGACGTCCCGCGAGCGCGGCCCCTGGAGGGCGAGGGCGGCCGTCCGTTCGGTCGTCTCCTCGATCGAGACATCGAGGCCGCGGGCGTTCTGATCGAGCCAGCGAAGCTGCGGGTCCGCCGCGGTCCAGCGGAAGCGATCCTCCGCGAGCCGATGGACCGTCCCATCGTCGATGACCTTGCCGGCCTCGTCGCACCACGGCGTGTAGTACACCTGTCCCACGGCGAGATTCGTGGCGTCGCGGGTGATGACCCGGTCGACGAGTCGCAGCGCGTCGGGGCCGTGCACCTCGTACTTGAAAAGCGGACTCACGTCGATGAGCGCGGCGGCCCCGCGGATCGCCGCGTACTCGATGTCCGGCGCGTCCGCGTACGAGCTCGAGGCCAGGTAGCCGGCCCACTCGCGCCACTGCAGCTTCCCGTTGAGCGGCGCGGTCCGCGGGTGGAACGGCGTGCCGATGCTCACGACGGCGAACTCCTCCGAACTGCGGGACCGTCAGTATCGCCGAACGGGCGCGTCAGCAGGGGAGCGTCAGTAGGTGAGGACCGGGATCTCCTGGGAGATGAAGTCGTCCGGGTTGCGGGTGATGACGGTGGCCCCGATGAGCCAGGCGACGCTGCCGATGAGCGCGTCGCCGAGTGTCCGATGGCTCGTCTGACCGCGCCGCCGGCGGCTTTCGCCCGCCCATCGGGCGGCATCCGGTGTCGTCGCGACGTACTCGAGGACACCCAACATCGAGCGGACCGATCGAAGGTGTTCGTCCGTCCCTCGCGACAACGCCTCAGCGGTGATCGCGTCGCAGGTGAAGAGGTCGTTCGGTTCCTCGAACAGGCGGGCGACGAGCTCCACCGCGGGGCGGAGTCCGTCCGCATGGTCGATCAGGAGACACGTATCGAGGATGTATCTCACTCGGGGTGGTCCCAGCTCGCCCGGAGCTCCTTGGCAAAGGCGAGCGCCTCATCCGGGTTCATCCAGCCGGGCTTGCCGATCATCGCCCCGGCGGTCTCCTCGAAGACCTTCTTCTGGAGGTCGCGCCGGACCTGCTTCTCGATGATCGAGGCCACATACGAGCTCCGGTGGCGCGGTCCCGCCACGGCATCGATCTGCGCGAGGAGCTCCTGCGGAAGGGTGATGTTCGTCCTTACCATGACCATGGCGGGCACCTCCGTGTGCGAGATGATGTGGGTACCATAGTATACGATGCGACACACGCAGAGGGCCCGAACCGTCGGCGGGCGGAGCAGGGTGTCGGGTACAGTCAGGGCATCGGACCGGGGCGCGACGCGTCGGCCGCGCATGGAGGATCCGGGTGGCCGAGCGCTACGACGCGGTGATCATCGGCGGCGGCCACAACGGCCTCGTCAGTGCCGCGTACCTCGCCCGGGCCGGCCTGCGGGTCCTCGTCCTCGAGCGGCGCCACGTCCTCGGCGGGGCGGCCGTGACGGAGGAGGTCTTCCCCGGCTTCCGGTTCTCGGTCGCGAGCTACGTCGTCAGCCTCCTCCGGCCGGAGATCATCCGCGACCTGGACCTGCCACGCCACGGGCTCGACATCCTGCCGCTCGACGGGACGTTCACCCCGCTCGATGGCGACCACCTCTGGCGGGTGAACGATCACGGCCGGACGATGCGCGAGCTTCGCCGCTGGAATCCGATCGACGCCGAGGCGTACGAGGAGTACGGCCGGCTCATGGTGGAGATGGCCCGCTTCATCAAGCCGATCCTGTCCATCGTCCCGCCCGACCCGACCGGCCTCGACCCTCGCCAGTTCGCCCCGCTCGGGGGCCTCCTCCGCGCGTTCCAGCGCCTCCCTGAGCTCCAGCAGCAGGTGTTCGTCCAGCTCATGACGATGAGCGCGGCCGACTTCCTCCGCCAGTGGTTCACCATCGAGCCGCTCATTGCGACGATGTCCGCGTCCGGGATCATCGGCACATTCCAGGGTGTCCGGAGCCCCGGTACGGCGTATGTCCTCCTCCACCACTACATGGGCGAGATCGACGGCGCGTTCCGTGCCTGGGGCATCCCGAAGGGCGGCACCGGCAGCGTCTCGGAGGCGATCGGGAGTGCGGCCCGTGCGCTCGGCGCGGAGATCCGCCTGGAGGCGCCGGTCGCCCGGGTCCTCGTCCGTGACGGGCGCGCCGTGGGAGTCGTCCTCGAGTCTGGAGAGGAGATCCGGACGGACGCGGTGCTGAGCTCGGTGGACGCTCGGCTCACCTTCCTTGGCCTCCTCGAGCCCGGCTCCCTCGACCCGGAGTTCGAGGCGGAGATCCGCCGCGTCCGGTTCCGCGGCAGCTCCGGCAAGGTGAACCTCGCCGTGGACCGGCTGCCGGACTTCACGTGCCTGCCCGGCGATGGCGAGCACCTCCGCGGCGCGATCAGCTTCAGCGCGAGCGTGGACGACATGGAACGCGCCTACGACGACGCGAAGTACGGCCGCTGGAGCCGCCGACCGTACATCGACATGATCATCCCGACCCTCGTCGACCCGTCCATGGCGCCGCCTGGCAGGCACGTCATCAGCTGCTTCGTGCAGTACGCCCCATACCACCTCAATCCGAGCCTCGGGACATGGGACGACAATCGCGAGGCGTTCGGCGACGCCGTCATCGACCGGATCGCCGAGGTCGCCCCGAACATCCGGGACATCGTCCTCCATCGCCAGGTCCTCACCCCGCTCGACATCGAGCGTCGCTTCGGGCTCACGGAGGGCAACATCTTCCAGGGCGAGCTGAGCCTCGAGCAGCTGTTCTTCAACCGCCCGGTCCCCGGCCACGCCCGCTACCGGACGCCGATCCGCGACCTCTGGCTGTGCGGCTCTGCCACCCACCCGGGTGGCGGGATCATGGGCGCGAACGGTCGACTCGCCGCGCTCGAGCTCCTCCGGACGCGTCGCCGGACCGCGGCCTGATGGTGGGCGCCCGGACGATCGGCGATCTCGACGCGATCGTCGTAGGCGGCGGGCACAACGGCCTCGTCGCGGCTGCCTATCTCGCTCGCGCCGGCTGGCGGGTCCTCGTCCTCGAGCGGTGCGAGGGGATCGGCGGTTCGGCCGTGACGTCGACGCTCGGTGCCGGCTTCCGGGTCCCGACGCTCGCCCACACGGTCGGACGGCTGGGGCCCTCGGTCGTCCGGGATCTGCGGCTCCGCGATCACGGGCTGTCGCTCGTCACGCCGGAGGTCCGAGCCTTCGCCCCCGCGCCCGACGGGAGCGCCATCGCACTGTGGGCCGATGCTGCCCGGACCGCGAACGGCCTGCGGGCGCGATCGGGCCACGATGCCACGGCGTATCCCGAGTTCGACCGCCTCGTCCGGTCGCTCGGCCGGTTCATCGCGCAGCTCGCGACCATGACGCCGCCGGACATGAAGGCGCCGTCGCTCGGCGACGCGGTCGCCGGCCTGCGGCTCGGCCGCTCGTTCCGGGGTCTCGGCCGGCATGACGCGCAGGCGGTCCTGCGGGTCCTCCCGATGGCCGTCGCCGACTTCGTCGCCGAGGCATTCGAGACGGACGCGCTGCGGGCGGCCATCGCTGCCCGCGGCATCCAGTACACGGCGATGGGGCCGTGGTCCGCTGGCTCAGCCGCCGTGCTCCTCGCCGATTCGGCCGGCAACGACGGCGGGGCGGCCGGCCAGTCCGTCTTCGCTCGGGGTGGTCCTGGCGCTCTCGCGGACGCGCTCGGCGGATCGATCCGGGCGAACGGTGGCACGATCCGCACCGGCGCGGAGGTCGTCGCGGTGACCGATCGCGACGGGCAGGTGACGGGCGTCACGCTCGCCGGCGGCGAGGAGATCCGCGCCCCGATCGTCGTCGCCGGGATCGATCCGAAACGGCTCCTCAGCCGTCTCGTCGATCCGGTCGTCGTCGGCCCGACGCTCGGCTGGCGAGCCGCCAACATCCGGACCCCCGGGACGGTCGCGAAGGTGAACCTCGCCCTCGCCGGCCTGCCGCGCTTCGTCGCCGCCGGGGACGACGGGCCGCGCCTCCTCCGGGGCCGGATCGTCATGGCGCCCGGCATCGACGCGCTCGAGCGTGCCTTCGATGCGAGCAAATACGGCGCGATGAGCGAGCACCCGTATCTCGAGGCGACGGTCCCGTCACTCGTCGATCCCTCGCTCGTCGCGGAGGCCTCGCTGGGGCGACGGAAGGGCCCGCCGCATGTCATGAGCGTGATCGCTCAGTGGTTCCCCTTCTCCCTCCGCGAGGGCGACTGGGACAGTCGTCGCGACGAGCTCGGCGACCTCGTCGTGCGGGAGCTCGAGCGGTACGCACCCGGACTGGGGCGGCAGGTCGTCGCCCGCCAGGTCGTCACACCCCTCGACCTCGAACGCGACCATGGGCTCAGCGGTGGCCACCCGTTCCACGGCGAGCCGGGCCTCGACCAGTGGTTCCTCTGGCGGCCGCTCCTCGGCCATGCCCGCTACCGGATGCCGCTTGAGGGGCTCTACCTTGCCGGCTCCGGCGCGCACCCGGGCGGTGGCGTCACGGGAGCGCCCGGGGCGAACGCCGCCCGGGAGATCCTCGCCGACGGGCGGCGCCGCAGGCGCGGTTAGGGGCGCAGCCAGGCTGACCAGTCCCCCCGCAGCCAGGCTGACAGGCCCCGCGCCGCCAGAAATCGTTCATCCATGAATGGTTCATCGCTGTAACGATCTTCGCTTGGCGGTCTCACTCGGCGGGTCTCACTCGGCGGGTCTCACTCGGCGGGTCTCACTCGGCGGGTCTCGCCTGACGGTCTCACTCGGCGGGTCTCGCCTGACGGTCTCACTCGGCGGATGGTCCGGCCTCGGAACCGTCCGTCAGGTCCCAGCTCCACGTCCGGAGCCGACGGAGCAGGCGCCGGCCGGTGAGATCGAGGTGGATGGGCGTCACGGCGATCCGGCGGTTGACCACGGCGTGGAAGTCCGTCCCCTCGACGGCGACCCCGGACGGCGGCTGGCCACCGATCCAGTAGTACGGGATGCCGCGCGGGTCGCGGCGCTCGACGAGCTCGTCCTGGTAGACCCGCTTGCCGAGGCGGGTCACCTCGAAGCCGTCGCACTCCCCGGGCGCGACGGCAGGGACGTTGACGTTGACGAGCTCGCCATGCGACAGGCCGTGCTCCAGGATGTTCCGGGCGACGGTCGCCGCCGCCTGTGCGGCGAGGGCGAAGTCCGGATGCTCGTAATACTCCTGGCTGATCGCGAACGCCGGGCAGCCGTTGATCACGGCCTCCATCGCCGCGCTGACGGTGCCGCTGTAGGTGATGTCGTCGCCGAGGTTCGCTCCGTAGTTGATGCCGGACGCGACGAGATCGAAGCCGTGCCCAAAGAAGCCGAGGAAGGCGATGCTCACCGCGTCCGTCGGCGAGCCGTCGATCGACCAGCCGACCGACCCGTCGGTGAGGGTCCGCTCGCGGACCCGCAGTGGCCGCATGAGGGTCTTCTGGTGGCCCACCGCACTCTGGTTCGTGTCCGGCGCCACGACCGTCGTGTCGCCGATCCGGTCGAGGGCCTCCTTGAGGGCAAAGAGCCCGCGTGATTCGATGCCGTCGTCGTTCGTCACGAGGATCCGCGGACGGCTCGTCCAGTCGCGGAGAGGACGCGCTCTCGCGAGGAGCGCCCGGGGCGCGTTCCGCGGGGCCCCGCCGGCGAGCGGTTCGCCGCGCTCCTTGTCGACGTCGCGACGCTCGCCGCGGGCCCGTTCACGGGTGCCGTCCGGATCGGCCGCCCGGTCGCGATCGCGGCCCTCCGTCACGGAGCCGATTCCACGTCCGGATCGGCGCCCGGCGACGGCTCGCGCGGCACCCGGACACTGCGGCCCTCGCGCGCCTCGAGGCGGGCCGCAGCGCGGTGGGCGACCGAGGTGCCACTCCGTGCCCGTGACAGGTAGTGGAAGAAGAACGCACTGATGACGGCGACGATCGGGATGCCGAAGATCGCTCCGCCGATCCCGCCGACCTTGCTTCCGATGAGGGCGGAGCCGACGACCACGATCGGGTGGATGCCGACCGCCTCCTGCATGAGTCTGGGCTGGAGGACGTTCATGACGATGAACCAGCCGACGGCCATCACGAGGATCGTCGGCAGGACCGCGTCCGGCTTGAGGACGATGGCAACGAGGACCGGCGGAAGCCACGAGACGAACGGACCGAAGAACGGGATGGCCATGAGGATCCCGGAGGCGGTCGTCGTCACGGCGAGGAAGCCGAGGCCGAAGACGGCGCTCGTCCCGGCGGCCACGACCGCGTACGAGAGCCCCAGGAGGGCCTGGCCGCGGAGGAAGCCGCCGAACGAACGGGCGACGCTCGTCTCGAGGAGGCGGGCCTCGTCCGTGTAGGCCGGCGGAACGACCCGGAAGAGGAATGACAGGATGTGGTCACGATCGACCACCATGTACAGCGAGAGGACGAGGACGAGGAGGAGGCTGCCGAAGGCGCCGAGGCTCGCCACGGCGAGCTGCTGGAGCGGCCCGACGAGCTGGGCGGCGTAGTCCTTGAGGTTGGCGAGGAAGGCCTCGGCCTGAGCGACGAGGTCGATCTGGCCGAGTCCCACGGCGGAGAGCCGGCTCTGCCACGGCCCGAGGACCGTCGGCAGGTCGTGCTTGAGCTGTGGCACGCCGGCGATGAACTCGCTGATCGAGCCGGCGAGGGCCTGGGCCACGACGATGACGAGGATCGAGATGGCGCCGAGGAGGAGGGCGTAGACGAGGACGACCGCGACGACCCGGGGCAGGGCGGGAATCCGCCGGGCGATCGCGCCGACGAGCGGGCTCAGGATGAAGGCGAGGAGCCAGGCGAGGAAGAAGACGAGGACGATGTCGCCGAAGAAGAAGAAGAGGTTCGCGGCGAACGTGGCGACGATGAACGCCGCGGCGACGGTGGCGAGCACGAGGAGCGTGTCGAGCCAGCGCCGCTCTCTGTCCGTCAGGGTCGTCGACATCGGTCGGGCCGTGCCTCTGTCCGCGGGGAGTGCCAGTATCCGTGGGGGAGTGGCGGGCCCCTCCCCATGCCGTGATGGTAGACCGCCCCGATCGACGGCCGCTCGCCGCCGCACGAGGTCAGCGCAGGCCCATCTTCTCGCGGACCTCGGCCATCGTCGCCTCGGCCATCGGCCGGAGCCGGTCGGCGCCGGCCTCGAGGACTCCGGCGACCTCTCCCCGATGCTCCATGAGCTCGCGATAGCGCTCGCGGGCCGCGGCGTAGCGGGCGACGATCCGGTCGCCGAGCAGCCGCTTCATGTCCACGCAGCCGGTCCGTGCCGTCCGCTCGCCGTCCCAGAGCTCGTCGTAGTCGTCGCCGAAATGGCGCTGCAGCTGGCAGACGTTGCAGACCTCCGGCCTGCCGGGGTCCGTCCGCAGGATCCGCTGCGTGTCCGTGACCATGGACATGACCTGCTTCCGCACGACCGCCGGCTCGGCGAAGATGTCGATCGTGTTGCCGAGTGACTTGCTCATCTTCCTCACGCCGTCCGTGCCGATGACGACGGGCGCCTCCGTGAAGACGGCCTGCGGCTCGGGGAACGTCTGGCCGTAGCGGGCGTTGAAGGCGCGGACGATCTCCCGCGACAGCTCCAGGTGAGCGGCCTGGTCGCGCCCGACGGGGACGAGCGACGCCTTGTAGATGACGATGTCGGCGGCCTGCAGGACCGGGTACGTCAACAGGCCGTGGTTGATGTCATCCGGCTGGTTCGCCTTCTTCTCCTTGTACGTCGGGGTCCGCTCGAGCCAGCTCACCGGCGTGACCGTGCAGAGGAGCCACGCGAGCTCGGTGTGCTCGGGGCGATGACTCTGCACGAAGAGGGTGCAGCGGTCCGGGTCCAGGCCGAGGGCGAGGAGCGAGGCCGCCATCTCGATCGTGCGGCGGCGCAGAAGGTCCGGATCGTGGCTGCTCGTGAGCGCGTGGTAGTCGACGATGCAGTAGATCGCCTCGTACTCCCACTGGAGCGTCACGTAGTTCCGGATCGCGCCGAGGTCGTTGCCGAGGTGGACGATCCCGGACGGCTGGATGCCGCTGAAGATCCGCGGCCGGGCGGACGTCCCGGCGAGGGGAGCGGGAGCCGGAGCGTGGTCGATGGCCATGGTCGGCGAGTGTACCCGAGGCGGACCGTCGCTCGGCTACCATCGCGGGCATGGCCCAGTCTCCCCCGCTCCCGCCCGTCCCGTGACTCGGACCGCGCTGCGGGTCGCCCTGCTCGGGGCCGGGACCGTCGGGCGCGAAGTCGCCCGGGCGTTCGAGTCGTTCCCCGACCGGCTCGCCGTGCACGGCGGACCACGCCTCGCCCTCGCCGGCATCGCCGTCCGCGACCTCGATCGAGCCCGTCGCTCCGGCCTCCCTCCCGAGCTGCTCACTGACGCTCCCGCGCACCTGGTCGCGGCGCCCGACACGGACGTCGTCGTTGAGGTGATGGGTGGCGACGAACCGGCTCGCACCCTCATCGCTGCGGCCCTCGCGGCCGGCAAGCCGGTGGTGACGGCCAACAAGCACGTCATCGCCCATCACGGCGCCGAGCTCGAGGCGATCGCCCGATCGACGGGGGCGACCTTCCGCTTCGAGGCGGCGGTCGGGGGCGGGATCCCGATCCTCGGACCGCTCGCGGCGGACCTCGCGGCCAACCGGGTGAGCAGGGTCCGCGGCATCGTCAACGGGTCGACGAACCTCATCCTGAGCCGGATGGCGTCGGACGGAGGCGCCTACGCGGACATCCTCGCGGAGGCCCAGGCGGCCGGCTTCCTCGAGGCCGACCCCTCCGCGGACGTCGAGGGCACCGACGCGGTCAACAAGCTCGTCATCCTCATCCGGCTCGCCTTCGGGGTGTGGGTCGATCCGACCGCGATCGTGCGCCGTCCGCCGGTCGTCGGCGCGGGCACCGGCCCCGCCCCGGGTGGCGTGCCCGGGCGACCCGGGATCACCGGCATACGGGCGATCGACATCGCCGCGGCGGCCGCGCTCGGATCGGCGATCAGGCTCGTGGCCGATGCCCGGCGGCTGGACGACGGGCGGATCGCGGCATCCGTCCTGCCGACGCTCGTTCCCCTCGCCGACCCACTCGGCCGGACGGCCGGGGCGATGAACCGGATCGAAGTCCGGGCGGACCCGATCGGGAGCGTCGCGATGAGTGGACCCGGCGCGGGCGGCGCCGCGACCTCGAGCGCGGTGCTCGGCGACCTCATCGCCGTCGCCCGGGGCGCGGGAAGCACGTGGGCCGGCCTCGCGCCCGCATCCCGGGCCCAGGACGGCGTCCTCGTCGGGCCACCGGACGCGGCCCCGGATCGCGGCTGGTTCGCGGTCGTTCCCGGAGCCGCGCCGGCCGACCTGGCGGCGATGGCCGGCGACGGTGTGGCGGCGATGGCCGGCGTCCGCGTGGTCGCCCTTGACGGGGGCACCGCGATCCACGTCCCGCGCGTCGCCCTGGAGGTCGTCCGAGCGTCGCTCGCCGGCGCGGGCGTCCCACCGAACGAGGCGATCCTCCCGGCCGACGAGCCCGCGCCCCGCTCCTGACCGCCGCCCGGCGGGCCGCTGCCCGCCGCCCGTCGCTCGTCGGCGCGTCGCCCGTACAATCCACCGTGTGACCCCGACTTCCGCCGGCCTGCTCGGGCCCGCTCGCCCTCGCCTCGTCGAACGCTACCGGCGCTTCCTCCCGGTCACCGACGCCACGCCGGCGCTCACCCTCGGCGAGGGTGGCACGCCGCTCGTCCATCTCCGTCGTCTCGGGGCGGAGCTCGGGCTCGACCGCCTCCACGTCAAGGTGGAGGGGCAGAACCCGACCGGTTCGTTCAAGGATCGGGGCATGGTCGTCGCCGTCGCCAAGGCGCTCGAGGCGGGGGCGCGGGGGATCATCTGCGCCTCGACCGGCAACACGTCGGCCTCCGCCGCCGCCTATGGCGCGGCCGCGGATCTCGAGGTCGTCGTTGTCCTGCCGAAGGGCCAGATCGCCCTTGGCAAGCTCCTCCAGGCGCTCGTGGCCGGAGCGCGAGTGGTCGCCATCGACGGGAATTTCGACGAGGCCCTCGCGGCGGTCCGCACCCTCGCCGAGCAGGGCGATCATCCGATCACGCTCGTTAATTCGGTGAACCCGTACCGCCTCGAGGGCCAGAAGACGGCCGCCTTTGAGGTCTGCGACGACCTGGGCCGGGCGCCGGACATCCTCGCCATCCCGGTCGGCAACGCCGGCAACATCAGTGCCTACTGGGCCGGGTTCCGCGCCTATCGCGAGGCCGGCATCGTCGTCGCCGTGCCGCGGATGTTCGGGTTCCAGGCCGCCGGCGCAGCGCCGATCGTGGCTGGCCACCCGATCGAACGCCCGGAGACGATCGCGACGGCGATCCGGATCGGCAACCCCGCTTCCTGGACGAAGGCGACGGCCGCCCGCGACGAGTCCGGCGGCCTCATCGAGGCGGTCACCGATGAGGAGATCCTCGCCGCGTACCGCGGCCTGGTGCGGACCGAGGGCGTGTTCTGCGAGCCGTCATCCGCGGCGTCGGTCGCCGGCATCGCGAAGCTCGCGCGGGCAGGTCGACTGGACCGCGACGCGCTCATCGTCTGTGTCCTCACCGGCAACGGCCTCAAGGATCCGCACACCGCCGAATCGATCGTCTCGCCCATCCTCGAGGCCGGACCGAGCGTCGCCGCGATCGCCGGTGCCCTCGGGTGGTGATCCACTGGCTTGCCGAGCTCGACGGCCGGCGGATCTCCGTGGAGGTGCCGGCCTCGTCGGCCAATCTCGGTGCCGGATACGACTGCCTCGGCCTCGCCCTCGCGAAGGTCGACCGGATCGACCTCGAGGTCCGCGGCTGGAGCCGCGGCGCGATCGATCTCGTCGTCCACGGTGAAGGCGTCGGCGAGTTGCCGTCCGATCGTACGAACCGCTTCGTCCGCGGACTCGAGGCGGTCCTCGAGGAGGTCCGCGGACCGCTCCCCGAGGGGATCGGCTGGCGGATCGAGATGCACAACCGGATCCCGCTCTCGCGCGGGCTCGGGTCGTCCGCCGCCGCGACGGTCGGCGGCGTGCTCGCCGGCAACGCACTGCTCGGTGAGCCCCTCACCGCGCCCGACCTTCTCCGCATCGCCTCGGCGATCGAAGGGCACCCGGACAACGCCGCCGCGGTCCTCCTCGGCGGCTTCACGGTCGCCGCGCCAATGGACGACGGTCCCTCGCCGCGCATCGAGGCGCTCCGCTTCGACTCGCCGCGCGACCTCCGCGCCGTCCTCTTCATCCCGGAGCTCCGCCTGTCCACCGCTGAGATGCGGCAAGCCCTCCCGGCGGTCGTACCGCTCGCCGACGCGGTCGCGAACATCGGGCGCGTCGCGGTCGGCGTCGCCGGCCTCGCGACGGGTCGCACGGATCTCCTCGCCGCACTGACGGTCGATCGGCTTCACGAGCCATATCGCGCGGCCGCCTATCCCGAGCTGCCACTCCTCATCGCGGCGGCCCTGGAGGCCGGGGCGATCGGGGCGTGCCTATCCGGCGCCGGGTCCACCGTCATCGCCTTTGCCGACTCCGTCTCCACCCTGAGCCGGATCGAAGGCGCGCTCGCGGCGCTCGCGGCGGACCGCGATCTCGTCGGGCGCGTGGAGGTCGTGAGCCCGCGGAACACCGGGGCGCGGATCCTCAGCCGCACCTGAGGGCCTCGTCCGCGCCGGCGCCGGTCGGCTCGCGCCGGGCCCGCGCTCGGTCCGCCCACTCCGGGCAGGCTCCGGTCCGCCCTTCGGAACCGGTCCCCCGGCCCGCGCGTCCGGGACCCACCGCCGACGGCTCCGCCGGCGACTCGGAGGTCCTCTCGATGCCGTCCACTTCCCGCACCCGATCCCGGCGCACCCTCGTCCGGGGCATCGGGGTCGCGTCGATCCTCGTCGTCATGGCCGTCGTCGCCGCCTGTTCGAGCGCCGCCGCCCCGGTGTTCCGCAGCCTCGCGAGCGGCGGCACCACCGGCTCGGCGGACGGTGGTACCGGGATCACCGGACCCGCGGGCGGACCTGTCGCGGTCCCGGCCGCAGGTGCCGCGGCCACGGCGGCTGCCGGGGCCGCCGTCTCGAACGGAGGGACGGGCACGGGCGCCGGGACGACCAGCCCGGGCGTCGTCACGAACACGACATACATTGTCAGGACTGGCTCCCTGACGATCGAGGTCCCCGTTGTGGGCGATGCGCTCCTCCGGGCGCGGACCGCGATCCTCGGCCTCGGCGGTTACGTCAGCGGTTCCGTCGAGTCGAACTCCGGCGACCGGGCGATGGCGTCGGTCACGTACCGTATCCCGGCCGATCGCTGGGAGAACGCGCTCGATGCCCTCCGCGGCATCGCCACCAAGGTCGACGACCTGAAGACCGATTCGTCCGAGGTCACCGGCCAGGTGCTCGATCTCGGTGCCCGGCTCGACAACCTCCGGGTCACCGAATCTGCGCTCCAGGCGATCATGGCGAAGGCGACGAAGATCCAGGACATCCTCGACGTGCAGAACCAGCTCACCGCCGTCCAGGGCCAGATCGAGGAGCTGTCCACGCAGCAGGCGCACCTCAAGGATCAGGCGGCGATGTCGAGCCTCACCGTCCTCTTCCAGGCGCCGCCGCCGGCCGCCGTGAAGGAGACCTCGAAGGGCTGGGATCCAGGTGCCGAGTTCGACCGGGCGGCCGCTCAGCTCCTCGGCCTCGGTCAGGGCCTCGCGACGGTGGGGATCTGGATCGCCGTCGTCGGCCTGCCGATCCTGATCGGACTTCTGCTCGTGCTCCTCGTCCTCGCGTTCCTCGTCCGCCGGATCACCTGGCGGTCGTCGCCGCCGGTCGGTCCCGCGGGACCGCCGGATCAGGCCGGCCCACCCGCTCCGGCCGGCGCCGTGTGAGCCCGGATGAAGGCAAGCGTCCGGGCCCAGGCGTCCGCCGATGCCCCGGCGTGCTCCTCGAACGTCCGGTCGAAGAATGAATGCGGCGCATCCGGGTACGTCACGATCTCGTGCTCGACGCCGCCCTGGGCGAGGGCAGCCTCGAACGCGGCGACGGCGTCCGGACCGATCGCCCGATCCGCCCCACCGAAGAGCCCGAGGATCGGGCAGCGCATTCGATCGGCGACCTCGACCGGGACCGGGGCGTCATTGCGGCCGGAGCCGGTCGGCAGGCCATAGAAGCCGATCGCGCCGGCGATGCCGATATCGAGCGAGGCGGCGTCGAATGCCAACCGGCCACCGAAACAGAAGCCGACCACGAAGACGGACCGCGGCGCTCGGTCCTTCGCCGATCGGAGGCGCTCGATCGTGGCATCGAGGTCCGCCCGGATGCCGAGCCAGGTGGTCTGCCCGGCGTGCTCCATGCCGTTGAAGTCCGACCCTCGCTCGGCGACGGGCCCTGCGGTCCGGCCGTAGAAGTCGAACGCGACCGCATGCACGCCGGATTCGGCGAACCGGAGGGCGAGCTCCTCGTAGAAGGGACTGAGGCCCCGGATGTCCGGGATGATGACGATCGCCGCGCCGGTGGGGTTCGCGGGCCGTGCCGCGAACGCGTCGAGGCGGGCGCCGTCGCTCGTCGTGAGGACGAATGTCGACGAATCGAGTGCGCCGCCGGCGATCCGGGCGATCGGCGGAACGGCCCCGTCAGGGAAGCACATGGTCGGACCCTCCTGGGGAGTCGCGGGAGCAGGGGGCGGCGTCGCGGATGGGCGTGACGGATCGCGTGGCACCGCGGATCGGCGTCGCGGTTCGGCCGTGACGGATCGATGTGCCGCGGATCGGCGTCGCGGTCGGGCGAGCATACGTCGGAGCGGCCCAGAGCGGTGCGCCCGTACCCGGTCGGATGGCCGGAACCCCTCGCCCGGCCGGATGACCCGTACCCGGTCGGATGACCCGTACCCGGTCGGATGACCCGTACCCGGTCGGATGGCCGGAACCCCTCGCCCGGCCGAACCCCTCGCCCGGCCGGAACCCCTCGCCCGGCCGGAAGCTGTCAAATGGTCTCCACGCGGGCGTTGGTCGGCGGGTGCATTGTCCGGGAGAACCCGGTCCGGGTGCGTCGTGCGTGACCCGGCCCACCTCTCGGACCGGCGAACCGTCACCTGCTCATGTGGCGGGCATCCGGCAGGATTGGACGGACGAGCGACCGCCTGGTGAGCAGATGGCAGGATCGGAGGGAGGCAGCGCCTCGCGACCGACGCCCCGCCTCTTGGCCCCGCCTCGCGCCCGCACTGCCGCCGCCCCGTGGGGTGCCTTCGGAGCCCGCTGCTAGAATCCCCGCGATGCCAGCCCCCCTCGTCGTCCAGAAATTCGGCGGTTCGTCGCTCGCCGATGCGGACCGCATCCGCCGGGTCGCGCGGCGGATCGCCAGCGAGCGCGCGGCCGGCTCCGAGCTCGTCGTCGTGGTCTCGGCGATGGGCGACACGACGGACGAGCTCCTCGAGCTCGCTGCCGCCATCACGGACGAGCCGGACTCCCGGGAGCTCGACGTCCTCCTCGCGACGGGCGAGCACCAGAGCGCAACGCTCGTCTCCATGGCACTCCACGCCATCGGCGTCCCGGCGATCAGCCTGACGGGCGCCCAGGCCGGGATCACGACGGACGGACGGTACGGCAAGGCCCGGATCGCCGGAGTCGAACCCACCCGGGTCCGACAGGAGATCGATGCCGGCAAGGTGGTCATCGTCGCCGGCTTCCAGGGACTGAGCCAGCCCGCCGGCGAGGCGGGTGAGACGACGACGCTCGGGCGCGGCGGCTCGGACACGACGGCCGTCGCCCTCGCCGCGCGGCTCGCCGCCGATCGCTGCCAGATCTTCACGGACGTCCGGGGCATCTACACGGCGGACCCGCGGATCGTCCCGCACGCCCGCCAGCTCGACCGCATCGGCTACGAGGAGATGCTCGAGCTCGCCCACCAGGGCGCCCAGGTCATGCAGACGAGAGCCGTCGAGCTCGGCTGGGTGAACGGCGTCATCATCGAGGTCCTCAGCTCCTTCGAGGACGCCCCGGGGACGCTCATCGCGGAGGATCCGCTCGTGGAACAACGGAACAAGGTCAGGGGACTCGCCCACGATCGGAACGTGGCCAAGGTCACCCTCGTCGCGGTCCCGGATCGGCCGGGCGTCGCCGCTGCCGTCTTCGGGCCGCTCGCGGACGCCGGCATCAATGTGGACATGATCGTCCAGAACGTTGGCCACGACGGAGCGACGGACCTCTCGTTCACCGTGCCCCGGATCGAGCTGGCCAGGACGCGCCGGCTCCTCGAACCCACCGTGGGGGAGCTCGGATTCCGGGAGCTGACGGTGGATCCGTCCGTCGCCAAGGTGTCCATCGTGGGAGCCGGGATCCAGAACGCCCCGGGCTACGCGGCCCGGATGTTCGGGGCCCTCGCCGACGCCGGTGTGAACATCGAGATGATCTCGACATCGGAGATCCGGATCACGTGCATGATCGCCGAGGAGGACGTGGAGACGGCGGTCCGCGCGCTCCACGCGGCATTCGAGCTCGAACAGCCGGACGCCATCGGCGCGGTCCCGGCGACCGCGTGATCGCCCACGCCGCCGACACCGTCGACGCCGTGAGCCCGGCCACGTCCCCCGAGGGGGCCTCGCCCACGGCGACGCCGACCGAGGGTACGCCGTCCGAGGCGCAGTTCTTCAGCCGGGCCGAGCGCTTCGCGGTCGTGGGCTCCACGAACGACGTCGTCCGCGACTGGCTCGCGACCGGGAGCCCCGAGGTCTGCCTCGCGATCGCGGACGAGCAGACCGCGGGCCGCGGTCGTTCCGGCCGAACGTGGCGGGCTCCCGACGGCGCGGCGCTGCTCCTCTCGCTCGGCTTCCGTCCCACGTGGCTCCCCCCGGAGCGGACCTGGCAGCTGGCGGCCGTCGTCGCGCTGGCCATGGCGGACGCGGCGGAGGAGGTGGCCGTCCTCCGCGATCGATCGATCCGCCTCAAGTGGCCGAACGACCTCGTCGTCGAGGACGGCGGGCCGGCCGATCCACGCGCGGGCGCGCTCCGCAAGCTCGCCGGCGTGCTCGGTGAGACAGGCGGTCTCGGGACCAGCGATCCCCGGGCGATCGTGGGCATCGGCGTGAACGCCGGCTGGCGGCCGGACGCCTTCCCGGCGGACCTCGCCCCGACGATGACGAGCCTCGCCGAGGTCTCCGGCGGCCGCCCGATCGACCTCGCCTTCCTCCTCGACGCGTTCACGGCGCGAGTCGAGCCCCGCGTCCTCGCCCTCCGGAGCGGGCGCTTCGACGCCGGCGACTGGGTGACCCGGCAGGTGACGACCGGACGGGACGTCCGGCTCGTCGGCGGCGCGGTGAATGGCACGGCCACCCGCGCGGTGGATGGCACGGTGGATCGCGATGAGGTGGTCCGCGCCCTCGGCGTGGACCCCCGCTCCGGGGCGCTCGTCGTCGCGGATCCGGACGCCCCCCACGGCGAGCGGCACGTGATGAGCGGCGAGATCGTCAACCTTCGTCTCGCCGGACCGGTGTAACGGGATGGCCCGCCTGGTGTTTGGAAGGGTGAGCGCCGCGGAGGAGGCGGGACGCTCGCGGGTGCGCCATCTCGATCGCGACCGCGCGCTCGTGGAGGCGGCCCGTCGCGACGCCTCCGCGTTCGAACCCCTCTATCGCAGGTACCTTGCCCAGGTGTATTCCTACGCGTACTACGAGCTCGGCGACCATCACGATGCCGAGGACGCCACCGAGCGGACGTTCCTCCTCGCATTCACCCATCTCGGGCGCTTCGAGGAGCGTGCCCGGCCGGCGGATGGTGAGGGCGCCTCGACGTTCCGGGTCTGGCTCTTCCGGGTCGCTCGCAACGTCGTCGCGAACCAGCGCCGCGCTCGCCGTCGACACCCCACGACGACACTCGATGCGGCGACCGCCGTCGCCGATCCGCTCGATCTCGAGGGACGGGTGACGGATCGTGCCGAGGCCGCGGCCGCGTGGCGCGCCGTGGGGCGGCTGCCGGCCGACCGCCGTCGGGCCCTCGTCCTGCGGTTCGTCGAGGAGATGTCCACGGCCGAGATCGCCGGCATCCTCGGCCGCTCGGAGGGCGCGGTCCGCGTGCTCATCCATCGCGCCCTGCGGAGCGTCGCCCGCGACCTCGGCGGGCGCGACCTCGGTCACCGCGACCTCGGCGGCCGGGGCCGGTGAGCCCGTTCCCACTGCCGCGACCGGCCGCCGAGGCGTTGCGGACGGAGCGCTACCTCGACGCGCTCCTCGCCGCCGGCGATCGGCATGCGATCGACGTCCCGGCGCCGAGCGACCTCGACCCGGCCATCCGGATCGCGGCCCGACAGCTCGTCGCGGAGCTCGGCCGGGTCCACCCATCGTTCCGCTTCGAGGAGCGCCTCGCGACGCGGCTGGCGAGCGTCGGCGTCACTTCCGCACGCGTCGGTGTCACCTCCGCGGGCGCCGCGGCCGTCGTCCCGTGGCCCGACCTCGAGGAGCGACCGGCGGTGGGCTCGGAGGCCGCCCGGCGTGTTCGTCCGCTCCTCATCGGCGGTGCCCTCACCTCCGCCGCGCTGTCGCTCGCCGGTGCCGCCTTCTTCGCCTGGCGGCACACCCGTCCCAGCCGGGGACTCGGCTGATGCCGATCAAGCTGCCCTCGTTCCGCCAGCGCCGCGACAGCTACCCGCCGGACCTGTGGACGAAGTGTCCATCGTGCGAGGAGCTCCTCTTCAACAAGCAGCTCGACAAGCAGCACCGGGTCTGCCCGAACTGCGGCCACCATTTCCGGCTGTCGGCGAGCGCGCGGATCGGGCTTCTCCTCGACCCGGGCTCGTTCGAGGAACGCGACGAGGGGCTCCAGTCCGTCGACCCGCTCGGGTTCGTGGACCAGAAGGCGTACCCGGATCGGGTCGCCGCGGCACAGGTCGCGACCGGTATGCGCGACGCGGCCATCTGGGGCCTCGGGGCGATCGGGGGCCGGGCCGTCGCCATCTGCGTCATGGACTTCGCGTTCATGGGCGGGTCCATGGGGGCGGTCGTCGGCGAGAAGGTGACCCGCTCCGCGGAAGCCGCCCTCGAGGCGCGGATCCCCCTCATCGTCGTCTCGGCGTCCGGCGGCGCCCGGATGCAGGAAGGGACGCTCGCCCTCATGCAGCTCGTGAAGACGGTCGCGGCGCTCGAACGACTCCGCGCCGAGGGCGTGCCGTACGTCTCGATCCTCACGGACCCGACGACCGGAGGCGTCTTCGCCTCCTTCGCGGTCCTCGGTGACGTCAACCTCGCCGAGCCGAACGCGCTCATCGGGTTCGCCGGCGCCCGGGTCCAGGCGGGCACGATCGCCACGGAGCTGCCGCCGGGCTTCCAGCGGAGCGAGTTCCTCTTCGAGCACGGGTTCCTCGACCGGGTCGTGCCGCGGATGGAGCTTCGGGCGGAGGTCTCGGCGCTCCTCCGGTATCTCGTCCCGGCGACGTTCGAGACGCCACCATCCGACACGCTCGGCCTGCCGGGCTTCCGTCCGCTGTCGTTCCTCTCCGCGCTCGCGGAGCGGGTGATCCCGGACTCGGAACCGCCGAACGGAACGACGACCACCGCGCCCGTCGTGACCGCCCCGGCCCCTGGAACGACGGCCACCGCGCCCGTCGTGACCGCCCCGCCGCCCGTGGAGCGCGAGGCCGGTCGTGGTTGACCGGATCCGGACGCGCCTCGGCCTCGAAGAAGCCGGATCGGCGGCGAGCGCGCCCGTCGCGCTCGGGCCGACCGAGGAACGCGAGGCGGTCTGGGCCCGCGTCCAGCACGCACGGAACGTGCGGCGCCCGCATGCGCTCGAGCTCATCGCCGGGATCACGGACGACTTCATCGAGCTTCACGGGGACCGCCACTTCGGCGACGACGCCGCGCTCGTCGGCGGGTTCGCCCGGATCGGGGAGCGGCGGATCGTCGTCCTCGGCCAGCAGAAGGGCGCCGAGACCGAGGAGAACATCCGCCGCAACTTCGGGATGCCCCACCCGGAGGGCTACCGTAAGGCGATGCGGCTCATGGAGCTCGCAGAACGCTTCGGCATGCCGGTCGTCAGCCTCGTCGACGTGCCGGGCGCCCACCCGGGACCCGAATCGGAGGAGCGCGGCATCGCCGAGGCGATCGCCCGCTCGATCGGCCTCATGGCCCGCCTGCGAACGCCGATCGTCGCGGTCATCACCGGGGAGGGTGGTTCGGGTGGGGCGCTCGCCATCGCCGTCGGCGACGTCGTCATCGCCCTCGAGAACGCCGTCTACAGCGTGATCAGCCCGGAGGGCTGCGCGTCCATCCTGTGGCGGACGCCGGATCGCGCCGCCGATGCCGCCGTGGCGATGAAGATGACGGCGGCGGACCAGCTCGCCCTCGACGTCGTGGACGTCGTGGTGCCCGAACCGCCGGGCGGCGCCCAGAACGATCACGCGGAGACGGCGCGACGGCTTCGGGCCACCATCGTCGAGCACCTCGATGCGCTCGCGGCGATCCCGCTCGACGAGCTCGTCGACGCCCGCTACCGGCGCTACCGCACCTTCGGCGCCTACACGGTCGTGGAGCGCGTGGCACCGCGCCCGGCGGAACGGCCCGGGTTCACCGAGCGACTGCGCGGGTTCTTCGGCCTGCCGGGCGACACGTCCGGGCGCGAGGACTCGTAAGTGGCGCCCGCCGACGACCACCGCAACGAGACGAGCCGAGCCCGGGATCACGCGGCGATCGATCGACTCGCGGACGAGCTGCTCCCCGCGCTCGTCGCCAAGCTCGCAGCAAGCCGCCTCGGCGAGATCGAGGTCCGCGAGGGCCCATGGAAGGTCCGCCTCCGGGCTCCGGCCGGGACCGGGCACCTATCCGGGTCCGGGACGGCCTCCGGCTCCGGGACGCCGTCCGGCGCACGCGACCGTCGCACCCTCGACCGCGCATCCCGGCTCTCGTCCGGCCACGGGGCGACCGGCTCGTCCACTCCGACTGCCGGACCGCCGCCCGGTGCCCGCGACGGGTTCGCGCCACTGACCCCGGTCGGACCTGGCCACCCGCGCCCGGCCGGTGAAGCGTCCGACGTGTCGCGCCGGGCCGTCGCGACCTCGCCCGCCGTCGGCGTCTTCCAGCCGCGTCCGGACGTGCGGCCCGGGATGCGGGTCCGGGCCGGCGACCGCCTCGGCGACGTCGATGTCCTCGGCGTCCTCCAGGAGGTCGTGAGCCCCGTCGACGGGATGGTCGGCGGGACCCTCGTCGATGCCGGCGACGCGGTCGAGTACGGCCAGGAGCTCATCCACGTCGAGGTGGGCGCGTGATGTTCAGCAAGATCCTCATCGCAAACCGCGGCGAGATCGCCCTCCGCATCCTCCGCGCCTGCCGCGCGCTCGGCGTGGGATCCGTCGTCGTCTACAGCGAGGCCGATCGCGAGAGCCTCCCGGTCCAGCTCGCCGACGAGGCGATCTGCATCGGGCCGGCGGATGCGAAGCGGAGCTACCTGTCCGCGCCCTCCATCATCAGCGCCGCCCTCATCACCGGCTGCGACGCGATCCATCCGGGCTACGGCTTCCTGTCCGAGGACGAGGGTTTCGCCGAGGTCGTCCGGGCCCACGAGCTCACCTTCATCGGGCCGCCGCCGAGCGTCCTCGAGCGGTTCGCCTCCAAGGAGGCGACGCGCCGCCTCCTCGGTGCCCACGGCCTGCCGACGATCCCGGGATCGAACGGCATGCTGCGCGACGACGCCCACGCCCTCGACGAGGCGGATCGGATCGGGTTCCCGGTCCTCATCAAGCCATCCGCCGGCGGGGGCGGCAAGGGGATGCGGATGGTCCGCACCCCCCGCGAGCTCGAGACGGCGCTCCGGGTCTGCCGCTCGGAGGCGCGGGCCGCCTTCGGCGACGATTCGCTCTACCTCGAGAAATGGCTCGAGGACAATCGGCACGTCGAGATCCAGATCGCGGTGGATCGGCATGGCAGCGGAGTCCACCTCGGCGAGCGCGACTGCTCCGTCCAGCGCCGCCACCAGAAGATCATCGAGGAGTCGCCGACGCCGGCCCTCTCCGCGATCGCGCGCGAGGAGCTTGCGGAGCGGGCCGTCCGGGCCGCGATCGCCGCCGGCTACGAGAACGTCGGCACGCTCGAGTTCCTCGTCGACGGTCGGGGCGACGCCTGGTTCATCGAGATCAACTGCCGGATCCAGGTCGAACACCCGGTGACGGAGATGCTCACCGGCATCGACCTCGTGACGACCCAGATCCGGATCGCCGCCGGCGAGCCGCTCGAGTTCGCCCAGTCGGACGTCGTGCTCCGCGGCCACGCCATCGAGTTCCGCATCAATGCCGAGGACCCGGCGGCGGACTTCCGGCCGGAAGCCGGACGCATCGAGCGGTATCTCGTGCCCGGCGGACCGGGCGTCCGGATGGACTCCCACCTTTTCGTCGGCTACGACGTTCCGCCGTACTACGACTCGCTCCTCGGCAAGCTCATCGTCTGGGGTCCGGACCGGCCGACGGCGATCGCCCGCTCGCGGGTCGCCCTCGACGAGCTCGTCATCGAAGGTCTCGCGACCAACATCCCCATCCACCAGGCGCTCCTGGCGAACGAGATCTTCCTCGAGGGCCGGATGACGACGAACCTCCTCGACCGGGTCGGCGCGGCGGCGTTCCTCGCCGCCGGCAGCCGGTCCTCGTGACGGGGCGGCAGGCGCGCGCAACGTCATGCACGACTGCACGCATCCGGCCGTTCCTCCGGCCGTCTGCCGGGCACACTGAACGCACCCCAGGAATGGAGAAGAGGCGCCCGTGACCGAGACCCCCACCGCCATCCCCGCCGCCATCCCGCCCGCGACATCGGGCGCCGGGCCCGTGCACACGACCCGCGAGATCGAGGCCCTCATCCCGCATCGCTGGCCGTTCCTCCTCGTCGACCGGATCGTCGAATACGACGCGGCGGCGCGGCGGATCGTCGGCCTCAAGGCGGTGACCGCGACCGAGTGGTACTTCCAGGGCCACTTCCCCGGGCTGCCGGTCATGCCGGGGGTCCTCCAGGTGGAGGCGCTCGCCCAGACGATGGCGGTCTACGTCGGCAAGCAGCCGGGCTTCGGCGATCGGATCGGCCTCTTCGCCGGCATCGAGGAGTGCCGCTTCAAGCGGGTCGTCGCTCCGGGCGACACGCTCCGGCTCGAGGTGACGATGGAGAAGCTCGGCCGGCGCTTCGGGCGGGGGAGGGCGGTCGCCACGGTGGACGGCGAGGTCGCCTGCGAGGCGGTCCTGAGCTTCATCATCCCGGACGCCTCGGTGCTCCGATGACCGCCCGGATCGCCGTCTTCTCGGACGTCCACGGCAACGCCGTCGCCCTCGCCGCGGTCCGCAAGGCGGTGAAGGCGGCGAAGCCGGACGCCATCGCGGTCGCCGGGGATCACGTGCTCAACGGTCCGGACCCGGCGGCCGTCGTGGACGGCCTCCGCGAGATGGAGGCGGACGGGGCGCTCATCATCCAGGGCAACACAGACATCGCCGTCGCCGACTTCGATTATGGGGCGGCCTTCCCGTGGTACACGGACGACGTGCCGGAGACGATCGTGCGGGCCGCGGAATGGGCCCACGAGGCGCTCGGCGAGGAGCGCCTGGACTGGCTCCGCCGGTTGCCCGCCGAGCGGCGCATCCGCCTCGACGAGACGCTCGTCCTCGTCACCCACGCCTCGCCGGGCTCCCAGACGGCCGGCTTCGACCGCGACCTGGACCCGTCCGTCACGATCGAGCGCCTGGCCCGGACGGACGCCCGGATCGTCTGCTGCGGCCACACCCACGTGCCGGAGATCCGCGACTTCGGCTGGCGCCAGCTCGTCAATGGCGGCTCGGCCGGCTACGTCTTCGACGGGGACCCCACGGCGTCGTGGGCGCTCCTCGAGGTTCACGGCGACGAGATTCAGGCGGAGATCCGGCGGACCGAGTTCGACGCGCTCGCCGTGAGCAACGCCCTCACCGCCCGCGGCCTCCCTGGCGACATCTATCGGGCAGCCACGGTCCGGACGGGGAAGCTCGTCCGGTGAGGATCGCGAGGCGCGCATCGTGAGCGTGAGCGTCGCACCGGTGCGACGGGTGGTCGTCACCGGCATGGGGGCGGTGAGCGCCCTCGGCAATGACGTCGCCTCCACGTGGGCAGGTATGGTGGCCGGCCGCAGCGGCATCCGGACCATCGAGGCATTCGATCCGGCGCGACTCACGTCGCGGATCGCCGGTGAGGTCCGCGATCTCGACGCGAGCCATGTCCTCGACCGCAAGGAGCTCCGCCGGACGGACCGCTACATCGCCCTCGGCCTGGTCGCGACGCGCGAGGCGATGGATGCGGCGGGCCTGCCGGCGCGTCTCGAGGGCGCACTCGCCGAGGAGACCGGCGTCATCCTCGGCACCGGGCTCGGCGGCATCGGGACGGTCATCGACAACGTGACCACGAGCGTGGAGCGCGGCCCGGATCGGATCAGCCCGTTCTTCATCCCGATGGGCATCCCGAACGTGGGAGCTGGCCAGGTCGCCATCTCGACCGGCGCCAGTGGCCCGAACTTCGCGATCGCGTCGGCCTGCGCGACGGGCGGTCACGCGATCGGCGAGGCGTGGGAGACGATCCGTCGCGGGGACGCCGCGGTCATGCTCGCCGGCGGAACGGAGGCGGGGATCCACGAGGAGCTCGTCGGTGGCTTCTGCGCCATGCGTGCGCTCTCGACGCGGAACGACGATCCCGCCGCGGCGTCGCGTCCGTTCGATGCCGGCCGTGACGGCTTCGTCATCGGCGAGGGCGCCGGCATGCTCGTCCTGGAGTCGCTCGAGCATGCCGATGCGCGCGGCGCCGAACCGCTCGCCGAGCTCGTCGGCTACGGGGCCACCGCGGACGCCTCCCACCTCACGCTCCCCGCGCCCGGCGGGATCGGAGCGGTCCGGGCCGCCCGGCGGGCACTCGCGAAGGCCGGCCTCGCGGCGAACGAGATCCAGCACCTCAACGCCCACGCGACGTCCACGGTGGAGGGGGACAGGGCCGAGATCGAGGCGATCCGCACGATCTTCGGCGAGCACGCGGCGCGGGTCGCCGTGACGGCCAACAAGAGCATGATCGGCCACACCCTCGGGGCGGCCGGGGCGATCGAGGCGATCGCAACGATCATGGCGATCCGGACCTCCCGCGTCCCACCCACGATCAACCTCGTCGACCCGGATCCGGCGGCGGCCGGCCTCGACCTCACCCCGAACGTGGGCCGATCGGTCGCGATCGAGGCGGCGTTGAGCAACTCGTTCGGCTTCGGGGGCCAGAACAGCGCCCTCGTCTTCCGGCGGTGGGCCCGATGACGGACGAGCGATCGCACGACGACCCGACGAGCGACCCGACGAGCGACCCGACGGGGGAGGCGGCGGGGGAGCCGACGCCCGGCGACGCCTCGTCCGCGCCCGAGATCTCCCCGCTCGCGCCCGGCGACGCGTCGCTCCTCGCCCTCATCGACCGGCTCGCCGGCCTCCTCGAGCGGAGCGACCTGGACGAGCTGGAGGTCCAGGCGGGCGGGACGGGCCTCGTCCTCCGCAAGCCTTCGGCGCTCGCCGTCGCCGCGGTCGTCGCGCCCGGTGGGCACGAGACCCCGACTGCCGCTGGTTCGACGCCCGCGACCACGGCCGGATCCGCGAGTCGCGACGGTCTCGCGGCCACTGCCGGATCCGGGCCACCGTCCGTCAAGGCGCCGCTCACCGGCATCTTCTACAACGCCCCGGCGCCCGGCTCCGCGCCGTTCGTGAACGTCGGCAGCGAGGTCGCCGTGGGCACCGTCATCGGCCTCATCGAGGCGATGAAGCTCTTCAACGAGATCAAGAGCGATCTCGCCGGTCGAGTCGTCCGGGTGGTCGCGGAGAATGGCGCGCTCGTCAAGGCGAAGCACCCGCTCATCGAGGTCGAGCCGCTGTGACCATCAAGGCCCACGTCACCGGCTGGGGCCGTTATGCCCCGTCGCAGGTCCTCACGAATGCCGACCTCGAGCGGATGGTCGAGACATCGGACGAGTGGATCCGCTCGCGGACGGGCATCCGCGAGCGGCGGGTCGCGGCGGCCAACGAGACCACCGCCTCGATGGGGGCCGTGGCGGGTCGCCGGGCGATCGAGGTCGCCGGCCTCGCGCCGAATGACATCGACCTCATCCTCCTCGCCACCCTCACCCCGGACTACTGGATGCCGTCCACCGCCGCGCTCGTCAAGGAGGCGATCGGCAACACGCGGGCTGCGGCCATGGACGTCTCGGCGGCGTGCAGCGGCTTCGTCTACGCGTACGCGAGCGCCCACGCCCACATCCTGAGCGGGATGGCGAAGCACGTCCTCGTCATCGGCTCGGAGACGCTCACCCGGTTCCTCGATTACACGGACCGCAACACGTGCATCCTCTTCGGCGACGGGGCCGGGGCGATCGTCCTCTCGGCGTCGGAGGAGCCGGGCGGCGGGCTCGGCATCGAGCTGACGACGGAGCCCTCCGGGGCGTACATGATCTGGCTGCCGGCGGGCGGGGCGAAGGCACCGCCGTCGACGGGAACGGTCGCCCGGCGCGAGCACTACATGCGGATGGAGGGCAAGGAGACGTACCGCTTCGCCACCCGGACGCTCGCCTCCACGGCCCTCGCCGCGATCGAGCGGGCCGGGCTCAAGCCGGAGGAGATCGACCTCATCATCCCGCACCAGGCGAACATCCGGATCATCGAGGCGGTGGCCAGGGGTCTCGGCCTGCCGATGGAGCGGATGTTCGTCAACGTGGAGCGCTACGGGAACACGTCCGCGGCGTCCATCCCGATCGCCCTCGCCGAGGCCGTCGACGCCGGGCGGGTGAAGATCGGCGACCGGATCGTCATCGTCGCCTTCGGGGCCGGCTTCACGAGCGGCGCGGTGGCGATCGAATGGACCGCCGATCCGGCGCGGGGCGTCGGCGTCGATGAGCGGATCCGGCCGGAGGACATCGCCGTCCGGCTGCCGGTCGACTGGGACGCGGTGGACCCGATCCCGGCGGCGCTCGCCTCGATCATGGCGACGCCGGTCGCCGGCCGCCAGATCGACCTCTCGGACGTCGTGCCGGGCGAACCCCCGGTGGTCGAGGCGGCCGATCCCGCGGCCGCGGAGACGGCCCGGACCGGCTGATCGCAGCGCGCGGCGGTCGTCCGCGCCTTACGCAGCGCTTACGGACGCCGTCCGGTCGGCCGTTGTCGCCCGGTCGGCAGGTCCGCATGCTCCGGCCGTGGTGACCGATCGCGCACTCATCGCGCATCTCCTCCGGCGGGTCTCGTTCGGTCCGCTCCCGGGCCAGGTGGACGCGCTCGCGCCAGGCGGCATCGCGGCGGCGATCGAGACAGTCCTCTCCGCCTCGCCGCTGCCGATCGGCCCGGCCCCGGACCTGTCCCCGCTCCCGAACCGCGCACCGATCGGATGGTGGCTCGCCCGGATGGGCGACCCGAACGCCGGCCTGACCGAGAAGCTCACCTGGTTCTGGCACGGCCACCTGACCTCCAGCCAGGCCAAGGTCCGCGACTGGGGCGCGATGTGGCGACAGCACCAGCTCCTCGCGACCGACGCGCTCGGCGACTTTCGGACCATGGTCCAGAGCGTCACCACGGACCCGGCGATGCTGCGCTACCTGGACGGGAGCGGCTCCGAGGCGGCGGCCCCGAACGAGAACTACGGACGCGAGCTCATGGAGCTCTTCACGCTCGGCCGCGGCAACTACACCCAGACTGACGTTCACGCGGCGGCCATGGCTCTCTCCGGCTGGCGGCTGGACCCGCGGGCACCCGGCGGGTCGCGGTTCGTGGCGTCCCGCGGTCTGTCCGCGCCGGTCACCCTCCTCGGTCGCGCGGTGCAGACCGCCGCGGACGTGGTCAACACCGTCTGCGATCAGCCGGCCTGCCCGCCGTTCATCGCCGGCGAGCTCTTCGCCTACCTCATGGGCACGGATCCCACGCCGCCGCAGCGCCAGCAGTACGGCGACCTGTTCCAGGCCGTCGGTCTCCAGATCCGGCCGCTCGTGGAGGGGATCCTCAAGGATCCGGCCTTCCTCCTCGCCCGCCAGACGCGACCGCGGTATCCGGTCGAATGGCTGACCGCCGCCATGGGCGCCCTCGGGCTCCAGCAGCCGTCGCTCGCCGCCCAGCTGTGCGTCCGCATGGGTCAGGTCCCGTTCTTTCCGCCGAACGTCGCCGGCTGGCCCGTGGGTCTGCGCTGGCTCGCGCCGAGCTTCGCGCTCGTGCGGGCCGCGCTCGGTGCGCGCGCCAGCGGCATCGCGGAGGTGGCCGGCGCGGCGGATCCTGTCGCGGCGACCCTCCACCGGTGCTCCATCGAGGAGGTCACGCCGGCCACGCAGCAGGCCCTCGAGACGAGCGCGACCGCCCTGTCCGACCCGCACGAGCGGGCGGCCATCCTGCTCGGCCTGGCCGTGGGCTCGCCCGAATTCGCGCTCGCCTGACGGATCGGACACGACGGAGGCAACCGATGCGCACCCCGAGAATGAAGCTCCTGAGTCGTCGCCAGTTCCTCGGCTACGGCCTCCTCGCGGGCGCCGCGACGGTGGGTGCGGGCGGGCTCGTGGAGGCGCTCGGACGGAACGGCGCCGCGGTCGCCGGTGGACCGGCTCCGTCCGGGCTGGCTCCGTCCCAAGCGGCCCTCCATCCGAGCTTCGGCACGGCTCCGGCCATCCGGGCCGCGGACGTCTCGGTCCGCCGTCTCGTCGTCATCGACATGGCCGGCGGCAACGACGGGGTCTCGATGGTCCCGCCCATCGGCAACCCGCTCTACGCGAAGCTGCGCCCGCGGACCTCCCTGGATCCGGCAACGGTCCTGCCGCTGACGGCGCAGGTGGCGCTCCATCCGTCGCTCACCAGGCTCCACGGCCGGGGCCTCGCCATCGTCCAGGGGGTGGGGGTTCCCACGCCGGACCTGTCCCATTTCGAGATGCTCCGGCGCTGGTACGCCGGCGACATGGACAGCACGACGGACACCCTGACCGGCTTCCTCGGGCGCCTCTGCGACGCCATCGGCGACGCCTCGGCCACGGCGGTCGGCGTCTCCCTCGGCTACGGTCCCACGCCGGCCCTCGTCTCTGCGAAGGTCTCGACAGTGTCCATGGACCCGTACGGCACGGGCGGCTTCCCGGCGCCGCACCAGCTCGCCGCTGCGGACGTCTGGACGACCGCCTGGAAGTCGATGGCCGAGTACGGCCCGTCCGATCCGGTGCCCTTCTGTTCGGCCCGCAAGGGCGCCGCCTATGCGGTCCGGTTCAGCGACGTGGCGAAGGGCTTCCCGGCGGCCGATCCCGGTTTCCCGACGACCGAGCTCGGCGCGCAGCTCTCGCTGGCGGCCCGGATCCTCGCCCAGGACAACGGCGTCCGGGTGCTCCACGTGCCGTTCCTCGGCGATTTCGACACGCACCAGGATCACCTCGCCCGGCACGCGGCGCTCATGACCCAGCTGGACGACGGGCTGGACGCGTTCCTCTCGGATCTCCAGCGGCGCGGCATCGCGGACCGGGTGCTCGTCGCGACAACCTCCGAGTTCGGACGACGGATGCCGGACAACGCGTCGGACGGTCTCGATCACGGCGCGGCCTCGTTCGCCCTCTTCAGCGGCCCGGTGACGCCCGGGCTCTACGGCGCGTATCCCCGGCTCGACGCGCTCGATCGGAACAACGACCTGGTGGCCCAGGTCACGATGGCCCAGTACTACGCGACGATCGCCGAAGGCTGGTTCGGCGTTCCGGCATCGGAGGTGGTCGCGGGCTCGGCCACGCCGCTCACGGGGATCGTGGCGAGCTGACCGGCGAGGCCGGGCGGTAAGGTACGCGTGACCTGCCGAGTCCACGCCCGAGGAGCCCTGCCGTGATCGATCTGTCCGGGAAGCACGCCGTCGTCACCGGCGGATCGCGCGGTATCGGCCGGGCGATCGTCCTTCGCCTCGCGACCCAGGGCGCGGACGTCGCCTTCAGCTATCGCGGCAACCAGGCTGCCGCCCAGGAGACTGCCGCGGCGGTGGAGTCGATGGGCCGTCGTGCGCTCGCGATCCAGGGCGATGTCTCGGACCCGGTGGCCGCGGAATCGGTGGTCGCGGCGGCACTCGCAGCGTTCGGGACCATCGACATCCTCGTCAACAACGCCGGGATCACTCGTGACGACCTCATCATGCGGATGAGCGTGGAGGCCTGGCGCGAGGTCCTCGAGACGAATCTCTTCGGCGCGTTCTACACGACGAAGGCGGTGACCCGACCGATGCTCAGGGCGCGGCGGGGCCGGATCGTCAACATCACGAGCGTGTCCGGGCAGGCGGGCCAGACCGGCCAGGCGAACTACTCGGCGGCGAAGGCCGGGCTCATCGGCCTGACGAAGGCCACGGCCCGAGAGCTCGCATCGCGCGGGATCACCGCGAACGCCGTCGCGCCCGGGTTCGTGCTCACCGAGCTGACCTCCGGGCTGCCAGAGGCGCTCACCGCGGAGATCACCGCGCGGACTCCCCTCGGCCGCTTCGGCACGACCGATGAGATCGCCGCGGCCGTCGCCTTCCTCGCCTCGGACGAGGCCGCGTTCATCACCGGCCAGGTCCTCGCCGTGGACGGCGGCCTCGTCATGATGTGATGTGGGCGGGGCATTCGGCGGTCCCGCCGACTCCGCCCGCCGCCGGCCCCGCCGACTCCGCCCCGCCGGCTCCGGCCCCGCCTCCGACGAGCTCCAACATCGCCCATTTCCCATCTCGCGGGCGTTATCCGGGTCCGCGTCGTCTCGGGCCGGCCTGACGATGGCCGGTAGTCGGCTAACGACCGTTGAGCGGGCGTTAGCTCGAAAGCGACGCCGAATCGGCCATGGATCGATCGGGGATCGACCGTTGCGGGGCGACGGCGACCGCTTCGTCCGCCCGACACTCGGATACGTCCCACTGCCCGGGAGTTCGCCCACATTCGGGGCCGCCGCCCGCCGCGCGACGGCCAGGTGGCCCCGTCTCGGGTCACGATGTCGCCCCGCCGCCGCCCGACCCCGATCCGCCCAACCCCGCGCCGCCCAACCCCTCGCCGCGGGCCGAGCTGCGCCCTCGTCGAGGCCGGACCCGGCGGACGGCGGCGAGCGGTCGCGATCCCGACGACGCCGCCCGCGCGCCTTGCGAGCCGGATCGGGCTGCGGGGACGGGGTCGGTCTGCGTCGGGGCGCCCGGATCCGGACCGATGAATGACATGCACGCGATCGGGGCACGGGGATCGGCGAGCCAGCCGTCGATGGCGCGGCCGTCGGTCGGGAACGCGTTCCGGAGGAGGGCCCGGTGCCGGGTGACCTGGCGCCGGTTCATGGAGGATTCGGCGACGACCACCCACCGGCTCACCACTGCCCCGCCGCCAGCCGCCCGGCTCACCGCTGCCCCGCTGCCACCTGCCCCGCTGCCACCCGCCCCGCGGACCAGCGGACCGCCACCCGCTACCCACCCTCGCTCCGCCGCGACGGTCCTCGCGAGCCGCACGTACCGATCCACCTGCGCGACCAGGCCGGCGGGATCCGGGATCTCCGTCTTGAGCTCGACCACGAGCAGCGAACCGGACGCCGCGTGGAACGCGAGGAGGTCGATGGACCCACGCTCGCCGTAGATCGAAAACGTCACCTCCGCCTCCGTGGTCCAGCCGGACAGCCGAGCGAGTCGCGCGGCAACCACCTCGTGCATCGCCGTGTGACCGGCATTGACGACCCGGTCCAGGTCGCCGCCGCGCCACCACGGCGCGAACTCGAGGCGGATGTCCAGGGCGGCGCCGAGGGCGCGGATCGCAGGCACCGACACTTCGTCGAGGCGCCCGAGCTCGGCGCGCGAGACGGTGGACGTGGACTGGCCGGCCGCCGCCGCGAGATCCCGCTGCCGCCAGCCGCGTTGGACTCGGACCGCCCGAATGAGGGCGCCCACCCGCCGATCGTCCACGAGCGCATCCTGGGCGCCCGCGCTCACCGCCGACTCTACAGCCGCCCATCGCGCGACTCACCGCCGACTCGCCCGGCGACCGGGCTACACCCCTTGGCAGCGTGCGTGGGACCATCGGGCGAGGTGGCCATCCGCCGTCGCGTGTGGCAGACTGCGGTCGGGGCCCGTTCGGCGTGCCGGCGAGAACCGGCGTACCAGTGAGAACCAGCGTGCCGGCGCCAACCAGGCGTACCGGCGCCAACCGGCGTCGACGCGTCGACGCGTCGAGGCGACCACGTGAACCGGGGAGGTGTCGCCGCACCGGCGGCCCGCGCGGAGGGATCGTGAACGAACCAGGCAGGGACGAGCGAGAGCTCGTCCGGCGGTGCAGGGAGGGCTCCGAGTCGGCATATGCCGAGCTCGTGCGCCGACACCGGCCGCGCCTGTACGTCCTGGCCCATCGGCTCGTCGGTGACCGCGAGACTGCCGAGGATGTAGTCCAGGAGACGTTCCTCGCCGCCTTCCGGTCGATCGAGAAGGTGGATCCGCGCCCGTCGCTCGATCCGTGGCTCAACACGATCGTCCTCCGCATCGCCGGTCGTGCCGCCTCGCGCCAGCGCGCGCGCCCGAAGTCCTCCATCGACGAACTCTCACTGCACGAGTCCCTCCACGAGACCGGCCTCGGGGCATCGATGAGCTCCAACGGCGCAGGTCTCGCCCCCGGGATCGCCGGCTCGATCGCGGGCTTGATCGCCTTTGGCGACCCCCAGGAAGCCGCCGAAGCCGCCGAGCTGCGCGGCGATCTCGCGGCCGCCGTGGACCGCCTGCCGTACAAGTACCGCGCCGCCGTGGTCCTCCGCCACGTCATGGACCTCGACTACGCGGAGGCCGCCCGCGAGCTGGACATCCCGCTCAATACGTACAAGAGCCACCTCCTCCGCGGGACGCGCCTGCTCCGCGAGGATCTCGCGGATCGACTCGGGCCGACCGACGAGGCCCTCCCGCTCGCGAGGTCCGCCAAGACGGGTCCCGCCAAAGTGGGGGCCGGCCTCGCCGGGAGCGCCGACCGCCGCTGAGGGGAATCCGTCGGCGGTGCCCACGCATCGACGGCCCACGCATCCACAGCCCACGCACCGACCGGCTGGACCGTCTGATAATGATGTTATCATGACCATATGGGGAATGGATGCCGCATCCGTCGGCTCGCCAGGTTCGGCTGGTCCGTAGAGACAGCCGACGGTGCGATCAGCGCATTCAAGCGCGACGACGGAACCGTTCTCCGCGTGGCCGACCGGCTGATGGGGACTCGTGAAGCGGCGCGTTACCTTGGCGTCCTGCCGCCGAACTTCGTTCGCGATTGGGCCTCGCGACTCGACTTTCCGTCGCCATTGGCGACCCTGTCGAGCGGACGAGTCTGGCTGGCGTCCGACATCGAGCAGTATGCGGCCGGCCGTCGCTCGCCGAAGCCGACTGACGATCGCATCGCGGAGATCGCGCGGCGCATCGTGTGGTGGCAGAAGCCGGAGACGACGCTTGAACGCAGGCTCGAGTTCGTTGCTCGTGTCATGGCATCCGGCTCGCTGGACGAGGTCCGGGACGTCGAGCATCACTTCGGTCGAGCAGTGCTCCGCGAGGCCGTGGTCAAGGCGCCGGCGGGCGTCTTCGATCGGCGTTCGTGGAGCTACTGGTTGCTCGTTCTTGGTCTCGAGCGGACGACGCCGCTCCCTGTGAGGCATGTGCCGTGAGTCGCGAGCGCCGGTTGGAGCGCTTCTCGCACCTGCCCGTTCTCGATCCGGAAGCCGGGATCCTTTCCGGGCCCCAGGCAGGACTATGGCCGAAGCTCGGAGATACTCCGGACCACTTCGTCCTGTATGGCGGCACGGCTCTGGCCTTGCGTTTCGGTCACCGCGCGTCGGTGGACTTCGACTTCTTCTCGGCCTGGTCCTTCAGCCCGACGGAACTGCTTGCCGACCTTGCCTGGCTCGGGAGGGTGACCATCAACCGCTCGTCTCCGAACAACCTGGAGTTCACGACCGCGAGTGATGTCCGGTTCTCGTTCCTCGGTGGGATGAGCCTCCAGTGTGTCGCGGAGCCGTCGATCGTCGAGGAGAACGGGCTCGTCGTCGCCTCGGTCTTCGACCTCGCCGGAACGAAGGCGAAGGCCCTCCTCGATCGATCCGAGTGGAAGGACTACGTCGACATCGCGACCCTCCTCCGCCACGACCAGACGCTGGCCGACATCATCGGCTATGCGACGACGATCTTCGATCCGCAGTTCGAGTTCCCGGCCGCGGCGTTCCTGCGATCGCTCGTCTACTTCAACGAAGGCACCGCGCCGGAGGTTCCGGAGGAGCTGCAACGGGAGCTCGAAGCGGCGGTCGCGCGCACCGAGCGGGAGCCGATCGCGGTGTTCGAGCCGTACTCGGCCTCGATTCTGCCGTAGCCCCGTGCACGTTTTGCCGCGGCCACCGCACGGCAGTCAGGTGAGTCCCAACAACGGCGAGCGCCTCCGTGACCGGGCCGACGTGACCCACGCCCGCAGTGCCGGCTTGCACAGGACGCGACCGGTGGACTCCAAGGCTGACCGAGGGTAGTCTTGCGGCGGAGGTCAGGCTCGATGGACCGCAAGGGGAAGCCAGCGATCACGCGCGATCCCGAGACGCACAGCGGCGCGCCCGTTTTCAGCGGGACGCGGATCGCCGTCAAGGTGCTCTTCGACTACCTCGAGGATGGCCAATCGGTGGACGATTTCGTGAAGCACTACCCGTCGGTCTCTCGCGAGCAGGCCATTGCCGCGCTTGACGAGGTCGAGGCGCTTCTCGAGACGACGGCGTAGGCGGATGCGCGTCGTTATCGACGAGGACATCCCGAAAGAGTTGACCCCGCTCTTCGCGCGACCCGGGCTTCTCGTAGACCATGTCGAGGATATCGGGCTGAAGGGCACGAAGAACGGCGTCCTGCTCGCCGCGCTCTCTGCCAACTGCGACATCCTCGTCACTGGCGACACCAACGTCGGGCACCAGCCGAACCTCGGCAAGTTCGATCTCGCCATCGTGCTCATCCATCCGCGGCGGCTCGTCGTCGAGCTGATCACGCCCCTGATCCAGGCCGAAGCGTGGGCAGTCCTCGACGGACGGCTGAGTGAGGCCCTGCAGATCGGGCCCGCTGTCGTCATCGGGCCCACGTCGTCATCAGCCCCACGACTAGCGCTAAAGATCGCCGAGACCGTCGGCCTCAGTCGCCTCCCAGGTGGCGCGCTCGCTGAGCTCGGCAACCCAGGCGTCGGGATCGCTGCGAACGTGCTGGTAGGCCGCGTCAGCGTCCGCGAAGAACCGCTCGGTCCGGGCCGCCTCCACGAGCTCCTCGACCACTCGGCTCATCGGCTCGCCGCGCTCCTCCGCCAGGCTGCGCAACGCCGCCTTCGTCCGCTCGCTGATCCGCAGCATCGTCATGCGCCCACTCCACATGGATGTTGACTACAGAGGAGTATGCGTGAGCTGTAGACCGAGACGGCGAGCGCCTCGTGACCGGGCCGACGTGACCCACGCCCGCAATGCTGGCTTGCACAGGACGCGACCGGTGGATTCCAACAAGATGCGGCGCTCCCTCGCTGCTGCCTCTACGACCCGAGCAGCCATGCAAGCAGCGCGGACGGGACGGCGAGCATGTCCTCGTCGAGCGCGAACGCGCGGCGGGTAGCGACAACACCACCGACACCCCGAGCCGCGATCGCCCGACTCGCACCGCGCCAGCCCGTGTCCACGTACTTCGACTCGAAGCCGAGCCCCAGCCGTGAGCCGACGAAGTCGATCTCGGTCTTCGAGTTCGGGTTCACCCAGTACCGCACCTCGGCCATCCCCACGAACGCGCCATGCATCTCGCGCTCAATCGAGCGATGCAGGGCGAGCGCCATCTGCTGCTCGCTGACGTTGGGGACCACTGGCTCGACCGCGCTTGGATCCACGAGGTGGGGCAGACGCGCCAGGAGCGGGTCCGTGAAGTAGAACTTCCGCTGTGCCTTCATGTTCGGCCGGCCGTCGTTGTCCTTGTAACAGCGGAAGCCGAGGAATGCGGTGACGAGCTCGGTGATGCGTGCGTCGGCCTGCTCGTTGTCAGTGAAGCCCACGTCGCGGGCCAGGTCGGAGAGGTTGATCGGGCCTGAGAGTGAGAGTGCCAATCGCTCGATGAAGGCGAGAGCTTCCGGTGGCGTGGTCCGCATCGACCGAAACGCTTCGCCTCGGACGACATTCCAGAGGTCGCGGACGAAGGCCGGGGCGATGTCGCCGGTGTCCATGAACGAGGAGACGACCTTCGGGTACCCGCCGACGTGAAGGTAGTTCTCCCAGGCGTCGGCGAGTTGGGGGATGAACACCTGAAGCTCCTCGAGGAGCGGTGGCGCGTCGGAGAACACGTCTCGCGGACGCAAGGCTGGGATCGGGGGGACGTTGGCGTCCGCGCCCGTCACGGCGCAGAAGGAGCGGAACGACATCGGGAGCAGGAGGCGCTCGCCCGCATCGGCCGGCTCGCCGTGGCGGCCGGCCAGGTTGGCGACTCCGTCCTGGATCCCGGCCGACGAAGAGCCGGTGAGGACGACACAGTCCTCGCGGAAGGCCGTCGTGTCCCGCTCGTCCTTGACGATCGCGTGCCAGTCGTCGATCGCGGTGATCTCGTCGATGAACCAGTGGCGCGGCCCTGCGATGGCGGGAAAGCGGCTCCGCCCGAGGTGGAGCATCCGCCGGAGGTCAACACCCCGGAGCCCGTCACATGAGAAGTAGAGGATGGAGCGCGGGTTGGCGGCCCCTGACACGGCCGCCGCGATGGCTCGCTTCAGCTCGACGCTCTTGCCAACGCGCCGTGGGCCGAGCAGCAGGTACAGCCCGTTGGGCCGGATGTCGGCAAGAGGCGCCGGCTCGTACACGATGGAGACTGCACGGACCGCCTTAAGGTCTGGATCGTCCCGCTCCCAGCCGGCCGGATCGCGCCACCAGGTGCACTTCTCGGAAAGCCGGGCGAAGAGTTGTGCGTCGTTCACAGGTCCGCCAGCGAGGGTATGGTTCTGGCCGTCATGTCGGCAAACAGGGTATCTCTTTTGCCGTCATGTCGGCAACCAGGGTATCTCGTTTGCCAATAGGCACGATCATGGCGACGGAATCCGCACCGTCAAGCGCACAGCGGCGCGCCCGTTTACGCCCACCCGTGCAACTTTTTCGCACCCGGCGGTCATGTACATGGTGTGACCGAGCATCCGATCGACCACGTCGCCGCGCGCCGCCTCATCGACGCCTATCTCGTCGACGATCTCGACGCCGCCGGCGCGACCCGCCTCGCCGCCCACCTCCACGGCTGCCCCGCGTGCGCGGCGGAGCTCGGTGGCAGCACCCGGGTCCTCGCCCTCCTCGCGACCCTCTCCACGCCGCGGCCCACGCCGGACCTGGATGAGCGGATCCTCGTCGCCGCGCTCGCCGATCGGGCCCGCCGGCACGAGCACCGGTCGTGGCTCTCGGATCTCCGCACGCAGGTCCTTCGCGGCGCGATGCGGACCACCGGCACCGTCGTCGTGACCATCGTGACCGTCGCCCTCCTCGGCGGCGCATTCGTGTTCGCGGCCACGTGGGTCGGCTCCAACCTTCCGCGCTTCGCGTCGAGTGATACCATCCGGCCCGTGGCGACGCCGACGCTCACACCGACTCAGACTGCCCAGAGCACGCCGGCACCGATCACGACACCGCGCGTGACTCCGGCGGCTTCGGCGACCCCGGTCCCCGCCGCTCCCACCGCGAGCCCGGCACCCACGCCGACGCCGAGCGCGTCGCCGTCCCCGAGCGCCACGCCCACGCCGAGCCCGACGCCGACTCCCACGCCGACGCCGAGCCCGACCATCGGGCCCTCGCCGACGCCGACCGCGACGGCCACCCCCACGCCAACACCCACCCCCTCGCCGACGGTCAAGCCGCGTCGCACGCCGCCTCCGTCGGCCTCACCCGCAGCGACGCAGGGCGCGTCGTCCAGCACATCGCCGTAACTGCAGGGCGCGCAGGGCGCGTCATGCCGTTCCGGGCCTTCCGGAAGGCATCGGTAGCAGGAAACCACAGCCGGATCGGGGACTGACGAAAGGAGCAGAGGGGCCGATCCGAACCCGGGAGCGCGGCTTCCGGATCACCCAGGAATCGTCAAACGTAACCCTCACTGGAGGAACACCACTTGAGTATCAAGAAGAAGGCGTTGAGCATCGGCATGAGTGCCGGGCTGATCGCCTCACTCTTCGCAACAGCGGTCGCGCCGACCGCGCTGGCGGCGATCACCGTCGGCAACGCCGGCAACGTGCCGGTCGGCGGCACGTCAGCAGCCAACGTGAGCTTCACGTTCACCGAGCAGGCGATCGCCTCGCTCTCGAACAATCCGGGCACGTTCACCGTCACGATCCTTCCCGCCCTCCCCGGAGCGGGCAGCGTGAGCTTCGTCGGCACCCCGAGCACCGCCGGATCCACCGGTTCGCTCGGCGCGTACGCGAGCATCGCCGGCAATGCGCTGACCATCGGCATCTCCGGCTCCGATGTGAACAACATCGAGTCGATCTTCATCAGCGGCCTGAAGATCTCGGCCGCACCTGGCACCACCCTCGGCCCCATCAGGGCGTCGATCACCGCGGCCACCGCGCCCCAGTTCGCGAACGCCGGCGCCGCAGCGGCTGCCTTCTCGGGCGGCGGCACTGCGACCGGCACCATTTCGGTCGGCATCGGTTCCGGCGCAACCTCCGTCATCGTCAACAACACCAGCCCGGGCTGCCTCTTCAGCAGCGCCGGCACCCTCACCTTCGCCACGAGCCCTGAGTCCGTCGCCCTGACGACGGCCAGCGCGGCGAACACGCCGGCTGCGGGCCAGCAGACCCTCACCATCGGCGCGACGGCCAACGTCCACGGTGCCAATGAGGTCGTGAGCGAATCGAACGGCTGCGCGGTGTCGACCACGCTCGCATCCCCCGGCACCGTCGTCGCCGCCGTCAGCTACGGCTCGTCCGGTAACGCCACGGTCTACCCGGGTGAGAGCAGCCAGTTCGCCAGCAACCTGTTCTTCACCGAGCCTTCCGCGGGCTTCCTGCTGGCCGGTTCGACCTTCACCTTCACGATCCTGACGCCGGGCGTCGTCTTCTCGACAGCACCCGTGGTCAGCGACAACAACGGCGCGATGACGCTGTCGGCACCCGTCATCTCGGCGAGCCGAACCACCGCGACCGTCACGGTGAATACAGCGTCCACGGGCACTGCCGCCACGATCACCCTTGGGTCGACCGGTTTCTCGGTCCCCCCGATCCTCTATGACGTCGCCTCGAGCGTCGCTCCCGGCACGTTCATCTCCGTCGGCCTCACGACGAGCGCGGCGCAGGCCGTTCTCCCGCCGACCAACACGAATGCCGTCGTCTTCCGTGGGATCGCCGCCTCGGCGCCGAGCCCGACGGTCTACATCGGCGAGAACAACCAGACCGCCGGCCTGATCACGTTCAAGGAAGCCGCCGCGGGCTTCTTCACGGACGGTATCGGCACGGCGACCAACACCTTCGAGATCTGCCCGGTCGGCGTGACCTACGCCTTCACGCTGGCCCCAGTCGCGATGGTCGTCGGTGGCACGGGCGGCGGCAACCTCATCCTCCGGGATGGCGCCGCAGCCTCGACCACCAATATCGTCGTTGGCACCAACATCGGCGGCGGTTGCTACATGTGGACCGTCTGGACCGCCAGCACCACCGCGTCGACGATCGTCATCGGCGCTGCGCCGAGCGCGGCGACCGGCGCGCTCATCAACGTGACCTCCGATCAGGCCCCCGGCGGCGTTGCCGCCGGCCTGTACATCGGCTCGTCGTCCTTCGTCAGCTCGCTCACGCTCGCCGCGACCGTACAGTTCGCGACGGCGGTCTATCGCAACCAGGTCGTGGTGACCGCGCTGTCGCAGCCGGCCATCGCGCCCGGAACCACCAGTGCCGCCGCCGGCAGCATCTCCATCGCGGAGACCGGCATCGGCCAGCTGAAGGCCAACGAGGTCATCTGCGTCGAGATCCTGCCACGCTCCGCGGCGCAGCTGATCCAGGACACGTTCCTCGAGGCCTCTGACATCGCCAGTGTCCCGGTCGTCACCGCGTCCGGGAGCGGCCTCGTCATCGGCCCGGTGGACGTGTTCACGCCGTGCCGCGCGACGGGCGAAGTGCTGACGAGGTATTCGACGTCGTTCAGCTTCACCGTCCTCCAGCAGTCCACAGGCGGCAACGGCACGCTTGTGATCAGCAACATCCACTACACGACGACGGCCGACGCCCACCTGGGCACCGTCCTCGTCCGTGTCTCCGGACAAGACATTCACCTTGGCGGTACGACGCAGGACTTCCTCTCGACCGTCTCCAACGCCACCATCGGCAGCCCGGCCCCGATCTCTGCCGCGAACGCCCTCGGCATTCCGCCGAACCAGGGCCCGTGGTCGACCGCGACCAAGCTTCCGGTCCGTGGCCAGTACGTCACGTGGCAGTTCAATGGCGGCTCCAGCCAGGCTGGCAAGCTCATCCAGATCTGGTTCGCCAGGAAGAACTCGGCCGGTGGTTGGGGTGCGTTCACCCTCCTCACCTCCCGACTCGCCAACTCCGCCGGAGTCGCGAACTTCTGGTGGAAGTCCTCGACCCCGGCCTGGGTCTCCGTTCGCGCCTACAGCGCGACGACGGGAACCTGGTCGGCGGCCGTCCAGGCTCGCTGGCGATAACCTTCGAGCACTCCCTCGGTGATGGCCCTCCGGGTCATCGCTGAGACAGATCGAACGGCCGGGGCTTCCGCCCCGGCCGTTCGGCATCTCAGGGGTATCCTCCGTTGACCATGCAGCGCTCGACCGTCGGCCATCGCCTCATCGTCACCCTCGCCTCGGTGGTACTGGGGGCATCGTTGCTCGTTGCCGTCCCCGTGCCGGTGCTCGCCGACAGCTCGTCGAACATCCCAGGGACGCCGTTGCCGGGACCGCTCGTCAGCGGCACGCTCGGCGGTCCGATCTACGACGTCGTCTACCGCCTGTATGTCCAGCCCGGCCGGATCATCCTCGTCAGCCTGACGGGGACGAGCGGCACGGACTTTGACCTCTATCTCTTCGATGCGACGGCCACCACCGTCTACGGCACCACGGGCCTCGTCGCGAAGTCCACCGGTCCCACGAGCACGGAATCCCTCTCCGTCGCGTCCCCGCTCGGCGGGACGTACTACCTCGATCTCAACGGTGCGTCCAACGTGGAGGGGACGTTCCGTCTCGTCGTCCAGCAGGTCCCGGACAACACCCCACCCACCGTCTCGATGAGCCTGGCCGGCGGGCGCCCCGCGACGAACCAGCTCATTGTCCCGGTCCAGGTGCAGGGCGCGGACGACCTCTCGGGCGTCGTCGCGATGTCGTTCAGCCTGGACGGCGTCGCGTGGACGAACTGGACCCCGTATCAGACGCAGACCGCGTGGACGTTCCAGCCCGGCGACGGTCCCCGAACGCTGTGGGCCCGCGTCCAGAATGGGGTGGGCCTCGTCTCGCCGGCCGTGAGCGCCTCGATCGTCATCGACACGGTCGCTCCGCTGGCGGTTGAGATCCAGCCGCCCCCGAGTGGGCAGGTCGGGGGTCCCAGACCCACGCTCACGATCCGCTTCAACGAGCCGATGGATCCCGCCTCGTGGATAGCCGGCGGGATGATCGTCCAGGCCGCGGACGGCAGCCTCATTGCGGGGACGTATACCTATGACGCCACGACGTGGACGGGTTCGTTCGTCCCGTCGGCACCGCTCACCGCGGGCGCCCTGTACATCGCGACGCTCGGGATGGTGACGGACATCGCCGGCAACGCGCCGGCTCCCCTCGGATCGTGGGTCTTCACGGATGTCGCGGCGACCTCGATGACCGTGTCCGCGACGCCGACGACGGTCTTCGCGGGGGCCTCCGCGCGACTGACCGTGACGCTCGGCGGCGCGCCGAGCGTCACGGTGGAGGTCCTGTCCATGCCGCGCGGAGCGACGGCCTTCACGTCGATCGGGTCCATCTCGCTGACGGACGGCCAGGGGTCCGTGTCGGTCGCCCCATCGTCGACGACGACATACCGGCTGGCGTACGCCGGGACGAGCGCGCTCGGAGCGTCCTCCGCGGACGTGCTCGTCTCTGTGCGCCGGGGCATCAAGGTCTCGGCGCCATCGTCCGTCGTTGCCGGTCGCGCGGTTCGGGTGACGGCGTCCGTCTCGCCGGCTGGCGCCGTGGGCGTCTCGTTCCGGCTGTACCGCTACGACCCCTTTCGCCGGACGTACGAGTACGCGGGGAGCTGGGGCCGCCTGACGTCGGCGTCCGGCGTGGCCGTCTTCGACTGGCTGCCGCGATCGGGGAGCTGGTACTGGCGGGCCGTCGTGACCGGCACCGCGTCGTACGCGACGAATATGAGCCCGGTGGTCCGCGTCGCCGTCCGCTGATCGCAGGCGGTTCGGCCAGGATTCACGGTCCATTCACACGCCGATGGGATGATCGGCGTGATCTCGCCGTAGCCCCGGGCGGGTTTCCATCCTATGAAGAGGCCTGCGGCCTCGATACGCTCGGGGTTGGCCGCGGACCGACGGGTGCCGTTCGACGGATCGGCCGCCGGCGCCCATCATTCGCCCTGGAGGTATTCGTCATGCAACAACCGACTCGACCAACTCGACGTGGATTCTTCGGGGCCATCGCCACCGCGGCGCTCCTCGCATCGCTGCTGCCGGGGGTGGCCAGCGCGGCAGGTCCCGCGACGCACCTGGCGTTCGTCGCACAACCGAGCACGACCGCCGCCGGCGCGACCATGGCGAGCGTCACCGTGGCGATCCAGGACGCGAGCAACGCGACTGTCACGACCGACAGTTCAACCGTCGTCACCGTCGCGATCGCGAACAACCCCTGCTCCCCGTCCTGCGGGACGCTCACTGGAACACTCACCGCCACGGCAAGCAGCGGTGTCGCCACGTTCAGCACGCTCTCGATCAACAACGCCGGTGTCGGCTACACGCTCTTTGCTTCAGGGGGCTCACTCTCCGGCGCGACCAGCAGCGCATTCACGATCGTTGGTGCCGCGAACAAACTCGCCTTCACCACTCAGCCGAGCACGACCCAGGTCGGCGTTTCGATCTCGCCGCCCGTCACGGTGGCGGTCCAGGATGTCAACGGTCAGGTCGTCACCACAAGCTCGGCAAATGTCACCGTTGCGATCGGTGCGAACCCGGGCGGCGGGACGCTCGGCGGAACGCTCACCGTGGCGGCGGCCAGCGGCGTCGCGACATTCAGCAACCTCACGATGAGCAACTCCGGCGTCGGCAAGACGCTCGTGGCCACGAGCGGCGTGCTCACCACCGCGACGAGCGCCGGCTTCACGATCGTCGGCACCCCGACGCATCTCGCCTTCGGCACCCAGCCGTCCAACACGTCCGCCAACGCGCCGATCTCCCCGGTCGTGACGGTCCAGATCCTCGACGCCAACAACCAGGTCGTCACCAACAGCACGGCCAGCGTCACGCTTGCCATCGCGACGAACCCGGGTGGCGGCGCGCTCTCGGGCACGAACCCAGTCAGCGCGGTCAACGGGATCGCGACGTTCGGCAGCCTGTCGATCAATAACCCGGGCGTCGGATACACCCTGCAAGCGACGAGTGGTTCCCTCACTCTCGCGACCAGCACCGCGTTCAATATCACCCTGAACCAGCACCTCGCCTTCACCACCCAGCCGGGTGGCGGCGGGCCCGGCGCGATCTGGGCGCAGCAGCCGGTCGTCGCCGTTCAGAACTCGCTCAACGCGGTCGTCACGAGCGATAACTCGACGATTGTCACGCTCGCCATCGCGACGAACCCGGCCGGCGGGACGCTCACCTGCACGAGCGGTCTCAGCCGCACCGCGGTGAACGGCTATGCGACGTTCTACGGCTGCTCGATCAACTTCGCCTCGCCGTACACGTACACGCTCTCCGCCACGAGCTCGCCGACGTGGACAGCCGCGACGAGCAGCGCCTTCCTCATCGGCAGCACGCAGCACCTCGCCTTCACGACCCAGCCGGGCGGCGGCGGCGCCGGCGCGATCTGGCTCCAGCAGCCGGTCGTCGCGGTGCAGAACGCGTCCAACGCGGTCGTCACCACGGATTATTCGACGGTCGTCACGCTCGCCATCGCGACGAACCCCGCGGGCGGCACGCTCACCTGCACGAGCGGTCTCAGCCGCACCGTGGTGGCCGGCGTGGCGACATTCTCGGGCTGCTCGATCAACCTCGCCTCGGCGAGCTACTACACCCTGAGTGCCACGAGCACCCCGGTGTGGACCGCCGCCACGAGTGGCTCGTTCCTCATCGGAAGCACCCAGCATCTCGCCTTCAGCACCCAGCCGGGTGGCGGCGGGGCCGGCGCGATCTGGCTCCAGCAGCCGGTCGTGAGTGTCCAGAACTCGCTCAACCAGGTCGTGACGAGCGACTACTCGACGGTCGTCACGCTCGCCATCGCGAGCAACCCGGCCGGTGGGACCCTGTACTGCACGAGCGGCCTCAGCCGGACCGTTGTGGCCGGCGTCGCGACGTTCTCCGGCTGCTCGATCAACCTCGCCTCGGCGAGCTACTACACCCTCTCCGCCACGAGCAATCCGGCCTGGATGGCCGCCACGACGAGCGGGTTCCTCATCGGGAGCACCAGCGTCCGGACGTCGGTGACGATCCCGAGTGACACGGCCGTCGGGCAGACGCAGTCCAGCTTCAGCTTCAGCCACGCGACGAAGATCGTCGCGGTGGGCTCGTGGATCACCGTCCGCTTCCAGACGAGCCCGGCCATGGCCGGTCGAAGGCTCGGCGTCTGGATCGCGGTGAAGGGATCGAACGGGCTGTGGAGCGCGTTCTCACCGCACACGAGCATCTTCACCGACAGCAGCGGTGTCGCCTACTACCAGTACCAGGCCGGATCCAAGGTCTGGGAGTCGTTCCTCGTCAAGTTCCTCGGCGACTCGACGTACGCGCCGAGCTCGTCCTCCGGTACCCAGGCGCGCTGGCTCTACTGATCCCATCCGGGGCGGAACCTCCCTCCCGCCCCCTCCCGTAACCGCAACGGACCTCGCCCTCCCGGCGGGGTCCGTTCATGTCCGCCGGCCCGCGGGAGGTCCGGTCGCGGGTTCCGGCCGTCGGATCGGGATCTGGCCCTGAGCTCGCGACCTCGGAAGGCCCGGGGCGGGTCCGGCGAAGAGGCAGCTCTCGAGTCGAGATCGATCGTCAACGGAGCGGAACCGGACCGGCGCCGGCTGCCCAGGCTCTGGCTGAGGAGCCCGGATGCCCGTCAATCGACGCGGCGGACGGCCCGAGAGTTCAGCGCGTCACCTTGCCGGGTACGAACTTCTCCAGCACGTCGGAGACGATCTCGCCGATGTCCTTCACGCCGCTGAAGCGCGAGCCGAACGTGCCGCCGATCTTCACTTGCTCGTCACCCGAGGTGGCGTGGAAGACGAACGCTCCAGGCTTGAACTTCCCGGGAGACTTCACCTCGACCGATTGCAGATCCGAATAGAGCACCTCGAACTGCTTGTGCTTCAGGAGGCTCACCACCTTCTTCAAGCCGTCATCGCTCAGCGGGGCAGCTTCAATGAAGTGGTCTTCCGTGAAGTCCTTGGAGCCGATGACCCGGTCCTCCGTGAAGATGAGTCCGAACCCCTTCATCACCCCGCTGAAAAGCGCCCCGCTGTGGATGACGAGCTGCACGTCCTGCCTCTCGGGCATCTCTGACATCAGCGCTCCCTTCGTCTCGACCGTCTCTATGGTGCCTGACCTCGTCGGCGGGAGCCTCCCCGACGGTCGGCCCGCCAAACTTCCTCGGGGAGGATACGCCGATCACCTGTGTGCCGCGGTCGAGCGTGGAGAGCGGCAAGGATGGGTCCAACGAGCGTGGTGTGGATCGCGATGAAGGTGGACGGAACCTTGGAGCGCCCTCTCGCCCCACACGAGCATCCGCACGGACAGCAGCGGTGTCGCCTCCAAGCAGTACCAGGCCCGCTGGCTCTACTGACCCCATCCGGGGCGGTACCTCCCTCCCGCCCCCTCCCGTAACCGCAACGGACCCCGCCCTCCCGGCGAGGTCCGTTCAGGTCCAGGCCTGGGCGCTCGGTTTCGGGTACCGCGGGAGGGTGACTTGCTCACCGAGCGGCGCTGTGGACGCGACCAGGTTCCCTAACATTCCCAGGCGCGCCGTGGTCACCCGAGATTCACGGTCCGCTCATGGACCCGTGGGACGATGGCCGTCGGTTCGGGGCCCGAGTCAGTCGAGGTTCGCGAGTGCGTTCATCCCGGCTTCGGCCTGGCCCGGGATCGTGCAGCGGAACTCGTCGGCGCCGGAATGAGCCGATCGTGGCGGGGCCTGCCCGCCGGCCGGCGGACGGATGGAGCCAAACGGGCCATGGTCGGGGCCCGCAGGCCCGCCTACGATGGCACTCTCGGCGGTCGTCTCGCACGGAGGACGGCATCGGCAGATGGGCGGCATCTCGCGGCGCGCGTTCCTCGCGCTGGCTGGGCAGCTCGTGCTTGTCAGCGCCGCCGCGCCCTCCGTGCGCGCCGCGGCGCTCGCCCCGCTCTTCCACGGGCCACGCGACGCCCGGGTGATCGCGCTCACCATCGATGACGACTGGTCGGCGCTGCGCACCGGCGCCATCTTCGAGGTCCTCGCCCGCTCGTCGGTGGCGGCGACCTTCTTCCCCTACGCCAATGCCACGCTCGGCGATCCAGGGCTGTGGCGGGCCATCACGGCGGCCGGCTACCCCTACGCGAACCACACCCGCAGCCATCCCTGGATGACCCGCCTCGCACCGCCGGCCCAGGCCGCCGAGCTCAGCGAGGCGCGGGCCATCCTGCAGTCGATGACCGGGGTGGCGATGCTGCCGGTCTTCCGGCCGCCCTACGGAGCGTATGACGCGGCGCTCCTCGAGGTCGCGAGGGTAGCGGGCTTCCCGACCACGCTGCTGTGGGACACGAGCGCCGCCGACACCTCGCGGTGGGCCACCCCGGCCCAGCTCGTGGCGGCGGCCATGGACGGCACCAACGGCTCCGTGCTGCTCGCCCACGGGGGGCCCGCGCTCACCCCCCTCATCCTGCCCACGGTCATCGCCCTCTACCGGGAGGCTGGCTTTCGCTTCGTGACGGTGCCCGAGCTGCTCGGCTGGCCGACGCCGCGCCCGCCCGAGCCCAAGCCGCCGATCTCTGTCCTGCCGCGGGCCCGGTAGGGGCCGACCCGCGACCAACGGCGACGCTCATCGGCCCCGTGCCGCAGGCCCGACGGCAGATCTCAGCGTGTCCGGCGACACGGGGGCTCACCACCGAGCACCTCGGTCTGGCGAGGGATCCCCGGGAACGGACGGTCCGGGAGCCCGTCGTCGGTAGCCGACGCTGGTCGGCGTGCGTTGGTTTCGCCGGCAGGATGTTTCTCGGCGCCGAGGTCGCGTCTTGGCCCACACGCAGCTGCGGCGCGCCCGCGGCCTCCTCCCCGACGACCGCCTGTCCGGCCCCGGAATCGAAGAAGCCGGGCCCTCCGCGGCCCGGCTTCTCGTTGGTCGCGAGACGCGCCTAGATGGACTTGCCAACGTTGCTGAGGATCGTCTTGACCTGGCCGCCGAGGAAGATGAGGGCGATGATCGCGATGACCGCGATGAGCGCGAGGATGAGTGCGTACTCGGCGAGACCCTGGCCTTCCTCGTCACGATGGAAGGATGCGATGAGTGCGTTGAAGAGTGCCATGGATGGCCTCCTGGATGATTGCCACCCTCGATCGAGGGCTTCGCTACGATGCGCGCGGCCGGTCTCCGTCGCCACAGTCCGATGGTACCCCTCCTCGATGACCCGATCGGCGTCCAGCACGGGTACGGGAGTGTCGCCATCCGCTCGCGGCCACTGCGAGGCCGTCGAGCCACTTCAGCACGCCCTTCCAGTACACGACCTCGGGGCGCCACCCATGGTGAGCAGCCCGACGATCAGCTCCGAGAGTCCTGCGAGGATCCGATCGCGCCGGGGGCCGGCCGCAGCTCGCTGACGCCGACGACGGCGGTGAGGTTCACGAGACCGAACGGGTAGCGGGCGATGAGGCGCCGGTCGCTCAGCTGGCGGACGATCACGCCGGTGAGCGGGATGAAGCGCGACTCGGCCGACTCGACGAACGCCGGCAGGCACGCCTCCTCGTGGAGATACGCATCGCCCCGGACGAGGTGGCCGCCGGTGATGAAGAGCATCCGCCGGGGTGCCTTGCGCACGAGGAGCGATTCCTCGCGGCGGGCCCAGGGCGCCACGGTCGGCTCGCCCATGAAGGCGATCTCGTCGCGGTCGATCCACAGCTCCGGGGCGGTGTCCGACGACGTCGGCCGGCCGGTCCGATCGAGCAGGACGGCGTCGTGCAGGACGAAGAAGCCGGCCCCGAGGTTCATGAGGTCGGACAGGCGCGGGAACCGCCCCATGGCGACCGTGCCCGCCGCCCGCAGGTGGTTGGTGATGATCTCGACCCGCTCGTCGGTGCCCGTGGCTCCGGGCGCGGCGGACAGGCTGCGCGTCTCGAGTGCGTTCATGGGAGTCGATCCTCGCTGCGGCACATGAACGAGACGTGAATCAGGGGGACGGCGCGTTCGTTCGACGGGCACGACCGCATCCTCGCCCCGCCGACGTATGGCAGCGATGAAGGGTGGATGAGAAGGCTCTCACGCTGCGGCGGATCGGCTCGACCGCTACCGACGGGCGGGGGTGACCGTCGCTACCATCGGGGGATGCGCTTGACGATGCCGCGGCGCGCGACGAGTGACCCGCCGGCCCTCCCCACGTCCCCGTTGCTCTCCCCGTTCGGGCTCACCCTGTTCGGCCTGGCACAGCTCGCCGACCTCGTCACGTTCCTCGCCATGATCGGGCAACACGGCATCGGGGCAGAGCGGAACCCGATCGCCGTGGCGTTCGTCGAGGGTCATCAGCTGGGCCCGCTCATCGTCGCCAAGCTGACCGTCTGGGCCCTCGCCGCGGCCTGCGCGGCGAACCTCCAGCGGCGCAACCCGCGCCTCGGCGAGCTCGTCATCGCCTTCGGGATCCTCGCCGGGTGCCTCGGCGCGGTCTCGAATGTCCTCAGCCGCTGAGCTCGCGGCCTCGGCAGGCGCGGGGGGCGGCATCCGGCGAACGAGGCGCTGGCGACGGTCCGCGACCTCGTCGAGGCGGCGCGCTCGCCGTGGTTGGTGCAGGAACCGAAGTGCACCACAAGGTCCCAAGGGTCACCCTTGGCAGTCGCCCTGCGCAGCCGCACAGTGGCGGTATGACCCAGCGAAGCAGCCCGACGTCGGGGCCCGCCGATGAGGCCTGACGCACCGACGTTCGATCAACCCTCCCGGGTCGGACGCCTTCCGGCCGCCCGCCGAGTCGCCTGGATCGTCTACCTCGCCCTCGGTCTCGCGGCAGCGGCTCTGTACGCGGCCATCCCGAACCTGGACCATCGCTGGCTCTTCCCGCTGTTCGGAATCGGAGCATCCGGCGCGGTGTTCGTCGGCGTGTTCCTCCACCGGCCGACGAACGCGGGCCGCTGGATCGGGGTCGGGGGCGGGATCGCCCTCCTCGCACTCGGCGACCTGACGTACTCCGTGCTCGAGCAGGCCAGGGCAGGGGCGGCACCGTTGCCGCCGATCGCCGACGCCATCTACCTCGTCGGCTATGGCGTCCTCGCCCTCGGACTCGCCGGTCTCGTCGGTGGCCGGCGCGGCGGCCGCGACATCGCGGCCATGCTCGATGCGCTCATCGTCGCCGCCTCGGCCGGCGTCGTCGCCTGGGTCGCCTTCCTCAGCGGGACGATCACCGATGGCGGGCTCAACCCCGGCGATGCGGTCGCCCTTGTCCATCCGTTCATGGACTTCGTGCTCCTCGCGATCGCCGTGCGGATCGTCCTCGCACCGGCCGGCATGGGCATCGGCCGGCTCTTCCTCGTCGTCGGCACCATTGCCTATCTCGCGAGCGACTTCGCCTACACGTTCGCGACGCTCGAGGGGAGTGGTACGTTCGGGGGCCTCGTCGACCCCGGCTGGGCGATCGGCTACGTCCTCTGGGGCGCCGCCGCTCTCCACCCGCGGATGGTCCAGAGCGCGCTCCGGCCTCCTCGGCTCGCCGACGTGCGGCGGTCGAGCGCACGCCTCGTCGGCCTCGGCGCCGCCATGCTCATCCCGCCGGTCCTGCTGTGGCTGCCCGGGGTCGCGACGTCACCGGAGAAGCTCTACGGCGTCGCGGTGACCTCGACGGCGTTGACAGTCTTCGTCCTCTTCAGGATCGCGCACCTGTTCGGCGACATCAACGCCTCGATCATCGAGCGCCGCCGCCTCGAGGGCCGGCTGCGCCATGCCGCCGATCACGACCCGCTCGTGGGTCTGTGGAACCGGCGCGTGTTCCACGATCGGCTCGCCGACATGCTCGCGATCGGCGACGAGCGGCTCGCTGCGCTCTTCATTGACGTCGACGACTTCAAGCGCATCAACGACACGGCAGGTCACGCGGCGGGCGACGTCGTCCTCGCCGAGCTCGCGAGTCGGATCGAACGGGCGCTCCGGCCGTCCGATCTCGCCGCCCGGCTCGGCGGCGACGAGTTCGGCGTCATCCTCCCGGATTGCGCCACGCCGGACGCGGCCCGCGCGATCGCGGACCGTCTCCTCCTCGAGATCGCGGCGCCGATCACCGTCCTCGGACGCGAGTTCACGGTCACGGCGAGCATCGGCGTCGCCGAGGCGCGGGAGGCAGCGGACACCGGCTCGCTCATGCGCAACGCCGACATCGCTATGTACCTCGCGAAGGAGCGCGGCAAGAACCGCGTCGAGTCCTATGAGGAGGGCGCGCACGTCGACGTGGTCCGGCGCCTCCAGCTCCGGACCGACCTCGAACACGCCCTCGCAGCCGGCCAGTTCGCCCTCGTCTACCAGCCGATCGTCGACCTCGCGTCGGGCTCGATGGTCGGCGTCGAGGCGCTCCTCCGCTGGGATCACCCGGAGCGCGGGCGACTCAACCCGGCCGACTTCCTCGCGATGCTCGAAGAGCAGGGCCGCATCGTCCCGGTCGGCCGCTGGGTGGTCAAGGAGGCGTGTCGCCAGCTCGGTGTCTGGAAGCGGCGCTACCCCACCCAGCCGCTCTACGTTTCGGTCAACCTGTCGCCGCTCCAGCTCCGTGATCCGGCGACGGCAGACGATATCGAACGGGCGATCGGCGAGGCCGGGATCGCCGCCGCCGATCTCGTCGTCGAGATCACCGAATCCGTCGTCCTCGACATCGAGCGGAGCCTGCCGATCCTCGCGCGCCTGCGAGCGCGCGGAGTGCGGGTCGCCCTCGATGATTTCGGGACCGGCTACTCGACGATCACGAACCTCGTCAAGGTGCCCCTCGACATCATGAAGATCGACCAGTCCTTCATCGCGCCCCTCGAGACGGGCGGCCGATCCGCCGCCCTCGTCGAGAACCTCCTCCAGATCGCGAGCTCGATGGGCGTCGAAGCGATCGCCGAGGGGATCGAGGTATCGGCGCAGCGCGAGGCGCTCGTCGGGCTTGGCTGCCGCCTCGGGCAGGGCTTCCTCATGGGCTTCCCGGCCGATCCGTCAGCGGTGACCGAGCTGCTCTCCGCCCAGGTGGCAGCGACGCGCCGTCCTCGGGTTCCGGCCCGTCGTTCCGCCTACGCACCCGGTGCGTCGTAGAGAGCGCCGTCGCCAGGATCCGGACGGATCCGAGGCGACGCATCGAGCGTTCGAGCGTGGCGGACCTGCCGCCGCGCCACACTTCCCGTCGGCCTGCGCTTACCACGCGTGAGGTGCGCAGGAGGTACGAACAGCAGGCCGCGGGCCGCTCCGACCGGCCGCAGACTTCCAGTCTGGCCGCCCGGCGGACAGACTGGCGGGTGCGGCGTAGGCGGTGGACTCAGGATTGGACGTCGGCCTACTGTACGTGGACAAGCGACGAGGCCGCAGTCGAAAGGAGGTGACACGATGGCTGAGCCAAAGCCCCTGGTCACCCGGTCGGGCGATCGAGCGTGGGGGGCCGCCGTGTTCGCCGGCACCCGCGTTCCGGTCGACGCCCTGTTCGAGCACCTCGAGGCAGGGGACACGCTGGACGAGTTCCTGCGACAGTTTCCGACCGTAACGCGCAAGCGGGCGGTGGCCGTCCTGGAGGCCGCGAGGCGCCGGACGGATGAAGCGGCGTTCCCGCCTATCCAGTCGACTCCGGGCCCGCGGCCCCCTACTCTTCAACAAGAGGACTGATCAGACAAACGTACGAGGATCCCGATGACATGGTGGCCGCGTGGTGTCGAACTGGCGCAAGGGGTTGAAACCATGAGGGATCTGCTGCTCGAGTACGACGCGTCAATCGATGCCGCGTATCTGACGGTCAGCGATGAGCCGTGGGATCACCGGGTGCGTCTTGATGACGCGCGAGGGATCAACTATGCCGCAGACGGCTCCGTGATCGGAATCGAGATCCTGTCACCGAAGCGGAAGGGCGTCCTCCTTGACGGGCTGCCATTCCGCGAGGATGTGGCGCGCGTCATGCCCTCCGTGAGCTTCCGAGTGCTCGAAGGCGCTCGCTGACCTGCATCACGAGACTCGCGTAAGGCCGTTTTTACGCCCGCGTGGCCGATGCGTCGCCGGAGCAGGCTGAGGGGCTCTCCCGGGCGCCTGGGCAGACCGATCGTCCGCCTGGCGACCGAGCGAAGTCGGGGGTGTTCCAGGAGCCGACGGGAGCGGCCGGAGCCCCGATCGCGGCCCCCGCGGACGGAATCGGCACCGTTCGGACGGGATCGACGACGTTTCGGAGGGGTCGGTAACGCCCCGGCTCCCCTCAGTGCGACGGTCCGGCCGGCAGTGGGCAGGTTAATCGTGGTGCCGATAGTCCGGCGCCGGCCTCTCCGGAAGCGGCCTTGGCCCATCCCGGGGGTGTGATGTCATTCCTTGACATCTGATGTCGCAGAGCTAAGCTCCGAGACATGACGACCGTCCGCCGCACGAGATCCGCCTTCCCGCTGCGCTTCGAAAACGAGCGTACCCGCGAGATGTTGCGGGTCGTGGCCGAGCGACAGCACACGTCGATGAACCAGCTTGCGGAAGAAATGATCGAGCGCGAGCTGCACGTGCTCGCATTGGGCCTCGAGAGCGGCCTCTCGAGGACGATCGAGCTGCTCCGTTCCTATCGCCGCGAAGGGCGAGCGGAGGCGTGGGCCGCATTCGCCGATGCTGAAGGCCTGCCTGAGCCCGTCGCCGCCCTCCGTGTGCGGTCTGACGAGGATCCCTTCGGGGTCGCCCGTACCTTCGAGCGCGGCGTTTGACTCTGGCGTCGTGTCCAGCGTGGAACGAAGACCGCCCCGCAGATCTGCCGAGGATCATCGCCAATCTCCAGAGCCTGTGGCCTCTGATCGAGGCCGACTCCAGCACCCGACCGAAACCGTCCGTCGCGACCGCGCTCGAGTGGCACCGTCGGATCTACGACGGCGTCGCCGTGCCGCATCCGGACTACGTCGGCCAGGTACGCGACAGCGATCCGCTCTTCCCATGCCTGATCGACTACGAAGTCGCCGTCGGGAGCAGTCGCGCTGTGCGGGCCCGGGACGTCCCGGCGGCCCTCGACGCCTTCGTCAGCGCGACCTCGGCCGTGGTGATGGCGCTTGACGCCGCCGTCCCGCCGGCCCGAGTTCCTTCGGCTCCCCCGGTCGTCGCGGCGATCGTGCGCCTGTGCGCGTACGCTCATGGCGAATGGATCCGAATCCATCCGTTCGCTGACGGCAATGGACGCACGGCCCGCATATGGGCGAACTGGATCGCCGTTCGCTACGGGCTTCCGCCGTTCGTTCGGATCAAGCCGCGACCGGATGACGTTCTGTTCGCCGGCGCGACGGAGATGTCGATGCGCGGCGACCATCGCCCGACGGAAGCGATGTTCGTCGCGATGCTCGACGATGCCCTCCGAGCTGCGATGCGTCGGCCATGACCGCGTACCCGCCGTTCGCGCGATCGACGCGAACATCAGCCCCACGATTAACCGGCTCGAAAACTGCCGCGAACCGGCAAGCTCTCGACGAGAGCGGCAGGTCCGAGCGGGATCCGGGACGTCAGTCGAGCGACCCAACGCCGACGCGCCAACTCGAGGGGCCGGCGCAGGCGGTCGCGCCCCGAGGTCGGTCTTCCGCGGACGGGATCGGCACCGGCCGGGTGCATCGGCATCGCTCCGGCGAGGCGTCTGCCCGCCGGGCGTTGGAAGTTCGGGTTAGTCGTGGTGCTGATGACCTGGGGGCCGCGTCCGCCCGCCCGCGCCGCGCGGACCCCTCTCAGAAGAGGCCGGGTGGCATCGGCTGGTGACCGTCCGGGTCGCTGAGATAGCCCGGCGCGGTGCCGGTCCGACCCGTGTGCCCGTACTGCCAGACGATTCGGAGGGTCCGTGGATCGATGACCACAATCCGCTGGCGGTCGTCGTCGTTGATGGAGACGAGGCCGTTCGGCAGCGGCGTGGCGAGGCTCGGATGGTCGAGCCGTCCGGGCCCGCTCGTGGGGGCATAGCGCCAGAGGAGTTTGCCCTTGGGGCTGATGCCGATGACCGCACCCGGGCTGTGATAGTCGGCGACGACGACGTTGCCGTTCGCGTCGAGCTGCGCGTCGGAGGGGTAGAAGAGCGGCACGTGGATGTCGAAGATGACCTTGCCGGCGGCGTTCAACCGGGTGACCCGCGCCCCCCGGATCTGGGTGATGAGGACGCCGCCGTCCGGGAGCGGGGTCGCGCCGTTCGGTGCGCCGTAGGTATGCGGGGCGTTCGCGACGCAGACGCCGGTCCGGCCCCACATCCGGCGGATCGTCTTGTCCGGTGCGATCTGGAGGATCCGGCAGTTGCCGATGTCGGCGACCATGATGTCCCCGTTGGCGAGGGGATACGCGTCATCCGGCGTGTGGAGCTGGCCCTTCCCCGAACCCGCCCGGTTGTACGTGCCGTACTGCCAGATCACCTTCCGGGTGGCGATGTCGATCCGGTTGATCACCTGGTGATCCTCGTCGTTGGTGACGATCGTCTTGCCGTCCGGCGAGATGAACGCGTCGTCCGCGGCGAACGCCTGGCCCTTCGGGAGGCTCCCGGCGACCGGGAATTTCCAGAGGATCCGGCCGCTGTTCGAGATGACGAGGAGGCGACCATTCCCCCGATCGGCGATGAGGAGCGAGGCGGCGAAGGGCGCGGCGACGCTCGTGACGCCGAGTGGGATCGGCGTGGCGACGGGGCCCGATGCGCCCGCCCCCGATGCGCCCGCACCGGCGCCTGTGCCCGGCGAACTGCCGATGAGGCCGCCGATGACGCTGCTCGGGCTCCCCGACCTGGCAGCCGACCCGCCCACACCCGCGGACGGCGTCCCAGCTGCGGGACTGCCGCAGGCCGCGACCGCGAGGAGAGTCGCGACGAGCGGACCAGCCATCCGAAGGCGCCCCCGTCGCGCTGGACGCGGGCGCACCTCGTCCGGACGGGTCGGCTCGTCCGTGAGCAGCACAGAGGGGGCGTGGTGCGTGGCGATCATCCGTTCACCTTCGATCTGATTCCGGTTTCGTCGTGGGGAGGCGCGATCTCGAGGTCATCGCTGTCCGCTGGCCCAAGACGGTCGGCCATGGCGGTCTGAATGAGCCAGGTCCCGTGAAGGAGGTGTCTCCCGAAGGCTTCGAGCGACAGGTCGAGCTCGCGCGCGGCCTCGGCGCTCGGAAGGCCGACGATGTGGCGCAGGACGACGGCTACACGATACTTGAACGGCAGCTCGACCAGGGCGCCAGCGAGGTCGGCGCTCGGCAGCGTCGCGGCCGCCCCGTCGCGGTGGGCGACCGTCCGGGACGCGGTCCGCAGGACGATCGTGTTGAGCCAGAGCTCGAGAGACGGTCGCGGATCGCTGCGCTCGAGTGAGCGGAAGGCGACGACGAACGCCTGCTCCACGACGTCCTCCGCGGTCCCCCGAGCGCCGGTCAGGTGGTAGGCCATGAGGTAGAGGCGCGGTCGGTGGGTGCGGATGACCTCGCCGTACGCCGACGCGGAGCCTTCCGCGCATCGTCGGACCAGCTCACGCTCATCCCACCGATGGTCCACGAGGCCTCCGAGCGGTCTGCCGGCGAGTTGCACGGCGGCCGCTTCGGCCAGCCGCGGGACGGCCGCTTCGGCGGTCCGGCCGGCCGGACCGCCGATCTCGAGCGCCATGGTGCGGATGACAGCCGCCCCGGACCCGCCGGTCAGGGTCTCAGCCGCCACCGCCGGCCGGCTGGCCGCCGTTGTCCGGCACTGCGGGGGCACCGGACGCCGCGGGGCCGCCGCCTCCCGCACCGCAGTTCTGGTCAGCCGCTGTCGCGGCCGCCGGTGCGGTGTACCGTCCGCCGGCGAAGGCGATCCCGCCGAGGGCGAGGATCCCCGCGAGGGCAAGGACGAGATCGATCCGGCTCCGCCGCCGCGGGGCGGGTCTGGCCGGGAGGATGGGTTCGTCGGGCGTGACCGGCTCGGTCGCGACGACCGGCTCGGTGGGGACGCTGGCACTGGGTTCGAACGGACCTGACATGGGTTGGGCCTCCTACTCGTATCGAAGTGCGGCTATGGGGTCGAGAAGGGCGGCCTGGCGCGCCGGCCAGACCCCGAAGACGACGCCGACGACCGCGCTGAAGGCGGCCGCGACGATGAGGATGAGTGGGCTGAAGACGAACCCCCAGCCGGCGATCTGGCCGATCACGGCCGAGATGACGAGGCCGAGGACGATCCCGATCGCGCCACCGAGGACCGAGAGCGTGAGCGCCTCGATGAGGAACTGGAGAAGGATGTCCCGGCTCCGGGCGCCGATCGCCTTGCGGATCCCGATCTCGCGGGTCCGTTCGCGGACGGAGACGAGCATGATGTTCATGATCCCGATGCCGCCGACGACGAGCGAGATGGAGGCGATCCCGGCGAGGAGGACGGCCAGCAGCGTCGAGACGGAGGAGACGGCACCGAGGAGCTGCGCCTGGTTGGCGATGGCGAAGTCGAGCGGGTGGCCAGGCAGGATCCCGTGCCGGCCCTGGAGCATCGTCGTGATCGCTGCGGTCACCGCATCCATCTGGCCCACGGAAGCAACGCTGACGCCGATCGTGCGGACGCTGATCCCACCGACGAACTCGGATCGCACGGTGGACAGCGGGACGACGATCTGGTCGTCCTGGTTGAGGGCGGAGGAGCCGCCCTTGGGCTGGAGGATGCCGATCACGCGGAACGGGATGCCGCCGATCTTGATGTCCGTCCCGACGGAGTTCGCCCCGAGCCCCAGGTTCGTGGCCGTCGTCGCCCCGACGACCGCCACCCGCAGCGAGAGCGACTGGGTCACCGGGCTGAGGAAGGATCCCAGCCAGACGCTCTGGTTGCGGACGAGGGCGTAGGACGGCGTCGTGCCGACGATCGTCGTCGTCGTGTTCTTCGTGCCGGCGATCGCCGGCAGCGTCGTGGCGATCTCCGGGGCGACCGCCACCACGCCCGGGATCTGGCCCACCGCCGCCGCATCGGCGAGGGTGAGCGAGGTGGACGATCCGGGCTCGCCGGCGTTCGCTCCGCTGATGGCCCGGCCCGGGTTGATCGTGAGGAGGTTCGTGCCGAGGCTCTGGAGCTGGGTCGTGATGCCGCGGGTGGTGCCGTCGCCGACGGCGACGAGGGAGACGACGGAGGCGACGCCGATGATGACGCCGAGCATCGTGAGGACGGCTCGCAGGCGGTTGGATCGGAGCCGCGAAAGCGCGAGGCGGACGAGATCGAGCGAATTCATGCGACCAGCCGCCCGTCGCGGACGTGAACCTGGCGTTCGGCTGCCGCGGCGATCTCCGCCTCGTGGGTGATGAGGATGATCGTCCGGCCCGATCGGTGGAGCTCATGGAGGAGGTCGATGACCTCGGCGCCGCTCGCGCCGTCGAGGTTGCCGGTCGGCTCGTCCGCGAGGACGATCGCCGGCTCGGTGACGATGGCCCGGGCGATCGCCACCCGCTGCTGCTGTCCGCCGGACAGCTCCGTGGACTCGTGATCGAGGCGATCGCCGAGGCCGAGTCGTTCGAGGGCGGCTCGTGCCCGGGCCTCGCGTTCATGACGCCGCACACCCTGATAGATGAGCGGCGCCGCGACGTTGTCCAGCGCGGACATCCGGGGCAGCAGGTTGTAGGACTGGAAGACGAACCCGATCTCGCGGCTGCGGAGGGCGGCGAGCCCGTCGTCGTCGAGGTCCGCCACGGCCGTGCCGGCGAGGACGTAGCGGCCGGTGGTGGGGCGGTCGAGACAGCCGAGGATGTTCATGAGGGTGGTCTTGCCTGAGCCCGACGGCCCCACGATGGCGACGAACTCGCCCTCGCGGATGACGAGGTCGATGCGGCGGATGGCCGCCACGTCGATCCGCCCGGTCCGATAGATCCGGCTGATGCCATCGATGGTGATGATCGGCGCGCTCATCGTCAGCCACCCCCCTGGCCGCCGCCGGCAGGAGCCGCGGGGAGGAGCCCCGGCAGTCCGCCACCGGAGGTGTTCGTGCCCGAGAGCGGAGCGACGGTCCCGGTGACGACGAGGTCGCCGACCGCCAGGCCGGACGTGATCTCCGCCAGGGTCCCGGTGATGAGCCCCACCTGGACCGGCCGATTCTGTGGCTTCCCGGATGCGTCGAGCACCTGGACCGTGTACTGGCCGGTCCCGCCGTTGAGGGCGATGGACGGCACGGCGAGGACGTTCGTCGCCTGGGCCGTGATGATCGTGACCTGGGCGCTCATCCCGGAGAATGTGCCCGCTGGCGGCGTGGCGAGAGCGAGCACGATGGGGTAGGTGACGACGCCACCGGACCCGGGGATCGAGCCGGTCGGCGAGATGGACAGGACGGTGGCGGTCGCGGTGGTACCGAGCGCGGTGAGCGAGACGTCCGCCTTCTGGCCGAGCTTGAGCGAGGGCAGGTCCGTCTCCGTGACGGTGGCCGTGACCTGGAGCGACGCGGCGGAGACGGCGACGTCGAGGCCCGCCGGCGCGGCCGCACCGGCGACGACATTGACCGCCACGACGATCCCGTCCACCGGGCTCCGGAGGGTCGCTCCGTCGAGGGTGAGCTGGGCGAGGCGGAGCGTCTCCTGGGCGCCGGCGACGGCCGACTGGTCGGTGCTGATCGTGGCCGCGGTCGCGCCGACGACCTTGCTCGCGTAGCCGTTCTGGGCGATCGAGAGGGACAGCGCGGCGGACGAGATCTGGCCGCTGGCCTGGGTGGCGGATGACTTGATGGAGAGCCTGAGGCTATCGAGCTGTGCCTGGGCGGTGGCGATCGCCGCCTGGTCGGACTGGATCGTCGCGACCGGCGGGCCGGCGGCCTGGTCCGCGGCGAGCCTGGCCTGGGCGGCCTGGAGCGCCTGCTGGGCCTGGGTCAGCTTGAGCGCACTGAGCTGGGCGGCCTGGCTGGACGACGCGCTCGCGGTGGAGAGATCGAGATTGGCTGCGTCGAGTGCCGTCTGGGCCTGGGCGACGGCCGCACGATCGGTGGCGATCGTGGCCGCCGACGCGTGGGCGGCCTGGTCGGCGGCAAGCTGGGCCGCCGCTGCCTGGAGGGCGGCCTGTGCCTGGCTGACCTTGAGGGCACTCGCCTGCGCTGCACCGCCTGCCTGGGTGGCCGCTGCGCGGTTCTCGAGCGTGAGGGTGTCGACCTGCTGCTGGGCGGCGAGGACCGCGGCCTGGTCGGCCTGGATCGTCGAGGTGACCGGGCCGGCCGTCTGATCGGCGGCGAGCTTCGCCCTGGCCGCCACGAGAGCCGCCTCCGCCTGCCGCACCTGGAGGGAGCTCTGCTGGCTCGTCACCGTGCCCGTCTGGCGGGCGAGATCGAGTTGCTGCTGTGCCTGGAGGATCGCGTCGTAGGCGGCTGCCCGATCCGCGGCGGTCGGCCCGGCGCCGTCGACCGCGAGGCGCGCCTTCGCGGCGGCGAGGCCGGCCTTCGCCAGTTGCACGGAGGCAGTCGCCGCGGCAGTGTCGGCGGTGGCGAGGACGGCACCCCGGGTCACGCGGTCGCCGGTCTTCACGACGACCGTGCTCACGAGCCACACGGCGCCGCCCGCTCCACCGGCGGCGGGAGCGCCGAGCTCAAGGACCGGGCTCGCCCCGAAGGCGAGGTCGTAGGTCGCGGCGGAGCGGACGGATCCGCTCGCGACGATCTGCTGGGCGACCGTCGTCTTCACGACCGCCGCGGTCAGGTACTGGGCGGGCGCCGGACCGAAGGGCGATGCGAACACCGACCCGACGGCCGCGACCGCTATCGCGAGGAGGACGACCGCAATTGCGGCTTTCAGCTTCATTTTGGGACCCGCTCCAAGGTGCTCGAACATCGGCCTGACCGGGATCCATCCCGGGCGCGTTGTTCGCAGCCTAGGCAACGGACGATGAATGGCTCGTGAATCCGCGAGGATGCGGGCGGCGGCCGCGCGGCGGCCGCGCGGCGGGGGTCCGGCACGCGAGTGGTGGCGACGAGTGCATCGATATCGGCCCGACGATTAGCCGAAACGCTCAGGTGCACTAAGCAGCCTGCCCGCGACGACGTTCGTGGTCAGTTGCGCATGGCGGACGCACGGCGCTCCGAGCTCGCTGCGCCTCGATGCCCATCCCCGTGACCCCGCCCGGCCGCCCGGCCCCCTATCCGGAGGCCCAGGCCCCGGATAATCGTGGCATTGATGATCCTGCGTTCCGGCAACCGCGCCCGGTGCCTTCAGCGGCCGCGACAGCGCGGGCGGCGGCTACCGGGCGAGGAGTTCGAGGATGTTCTGGGTCAGTCGACCGAAGCCGGATACGACGTTGTGGCCGGCGGCGAAGCGGGGGTCGAGCGCCCAGCCCCAGTAGAACGTGCCGCTGGCGAAGATCCGGGCGCCGTTGGGCAGGACGCGGTAGACGGCCTCCGCCGAGGAGGTGACGCCGCCTCGCGACGGGATGCCGTACGCGCCGGCGACGATCGCCGCGTTCGAGCCGTTCGCGCCGCCGGCCGCGCCGCCGGTCGCATCCACCTCGCCGCCGGCGAAGAAGCCGAGTGGCGATCCCGGCGCGATCCCGGTGCCGGCAAGCAGGGCAGGCTCGGGAACTGGGTCGGTCAGGGTGTACGCCGCCATCGCCGTCGTCACATGCTGGTAGGCGACCCCGAAGAGCGAACGCGCCTGGAACCGGCCCACGTACGGCCCGAGGTAGGGGCCATTCGGTGGAAACGACGCGATCGCGGCGCCGGCCGCCCCCTCGTTCTCGATGCCCGGCGGGTTCGATCCCTCCGGACTCGCCGCGGCCGGCTCGCTCGCCCCCGTGCCGCCGTCCGTCGGCCCGCCCACTGTCGGCCCGCCGTCCGCGAGTCCGCCCGGCAGCGGCCCGTTCTTGTAGCAGGTCACGGTCCGTGGACCGTCGGCGCTCGTCCCGATGAGGGCGACAGGCCAGTAGCCGGTGTCGGCGGCGAAAACGCCGAGCCCCATGTCACCGGCCTGGAGCACATGGCGCTCGAGCCAGAGGCGGAGCGGCACGCCCCAGTACTCGCTGTGGCCGTTAAAGAGGACCGCGCGCGGCAGCGGCTGGGCTTCGGGCGCGACGGACAGGTCGTAGTCCGTCGTGAAGCTCACGTCGAGTCCCTGCCGCTCCATCCACGCGACCATCGGCAGCTCGAGGAAGAAGAGCTGGCCGGCGCCGCCGTCGGCGGCGTACGGTCGATCGAACGAGACGGCGAGCGCCCGGTTGACGCCCGGGATGGGCTGGCCGACCTTCGTCCGGTAGAGGTCCGAGCCGCCCCACGGGTTGTAGGCCTGCCAGTTCAGGGCGCTCGAGACGAGCAGGTAGCGGGTCGCCACGCGGCTCCGGACGACGAACGGGACGTACGACTGGACGTTCTCGCCGCTCTCGAGCCGGGCGAGGTACATCCCGGACGGCCAGTCGGACGGGATGACGAAGGTCGTCGTGAACGACCACCGTGCACTCACCATCCTCGTCACCGGGTCGACGATCGGCGCCCCCTGGCGGCCGCCCGGCTGGGACGCGAGGCGGACGACCTCCACGAACGGGTTCTCGGCCGAAGCGGTGCCCGACACGCGGAAGATCGTCACGGCGTACGTGGAAGCGGTCGTGCTCACCGCGAGGCGCAGCGTTTCGCCGGGCAGATATGACGGTCGCGAGGCGAACCCTTCGACCACGCGGCCACCACCCTGGAGCTGGTGCAGCTGCCACGGCGCGTCGCCGACGTACGGGAAGACGGGACGATCGAGCGGGATCGTCGCCGCGAGGCCGGGGGTGGCGCCGGGCGGGAGGACGGCGACCGACGGGAACGACGGGATCGGCGGGAAGGTCGGCGGTCCCGCGGGCGTGGCCTGCTCGGTCCGGGTGAGGACCCCGACCGTGCCGACGAGCGCGCCGATGGCGATCGCGACGGCGGCGAGGCCGGCGAGCGTGCGGCGGCGAGGCGTTCGGGTCGACGGGGGGTGCATCGCGCGGCAGCATAGCGGGGGAACGGCCGGACCATCGATTCGGGGAGCCGGTGTATCGTTCGAGCCCGTCGGTCGACTCGAGCGACCGCCTCGCGGACCGGCGGCGACGCCAGGAGCACGAACGCTGCGCGCCAGCCTTTCCCGCCTCATCCCCCTCCTGCCGCTCGTGACGGTGGCCGTCGGTGCCGCGATGGTCGCCCTCATGGCGGCGACCGGGGCCCTCCTCGGCACCCACGACACGCTCGTCATCATGGGGTTCGACCCGGATCGGGCGGAGTTGATCACGGCACTCCTCGCCGGAGCGATCGGCGCGGCCGTCGGGACCCTTGTCGTGGATCGACGGCTCGCCGCGACCTTGCTCGGCCTGGCCGCCGCGGCGGCCCTCTTCAGCCAGACGTTCCTCACCGAGACTCGGGCGGCGATGGCGTCCGGTGGCGACCAGGGGCACTTCTCGCCCGTCGGCTGGTCGCTCACGCTGCTCGCCCTCGTCCTCGGTGGGCTCGCGGCCTCGTGGGCGGCCGCGGTCGTCGCGGGCGAGGTTCGGGCCGCCGTGGCCGCCTCGGTCTCCGTCGCCGTCGCGGCGGTCCGTGCCCGCACCGTCCGCGGCGTCGGGATCTGGCGACCGTTCCTCACCCTCGTCCTCGGCATCGTCGTGGCGGTCGCGGTGCCGGTGCTCGGCGACATGTTCAACTACGCCCCGGATGCGGACATGCGGGTCGGCGGACCACCGGCGATCGGGCTGTTCGGTGGGGGAGCGGGTGGCGCGGGAGGCTCGCCAGCGCCCTCGGCGGCTCCCGGCGGCGCGACCGGGGGCGGGTATCTCCCCGGCTCGCCGTACCCAAGCGTCGGCCCCTCGGCGAACGTCGGTCCGTCGGCGAGCGCGGGCGGACCCGGCGCGACCGCGTCGGCGGCCCCAACGTCCTTGCCCTCCGGCCTCCTGCCGCCGGTCTCGAGCGGCCCCGGCGCGACGAGCTCCGCCCGGCCGTGGCTGGCGAGTCTCCCGTCTGGCAGCGGCCGCCTCATCGCGAAGATCCATCTGCCGCCGCCGTGGACGAGCGGTGCCGATCCGTACGCCACGCTCACGGTCTACCTGCCACCGGGCTATGACGCCTCGACCCGCTCCTACCCCGTCATCTACGAGGTTCCGTGGTCGTTCGAGCTGTGGAACCGCTCGATCCAGTTCGCGGGAATGCTCGACACCCTCATCGCCGAGGGTCGGATCCCGCCGGTCATCGTCGCCTTCGCGGCGACGAACGGCGCGCCGATACCCGACACGGAGTGCGTGAACTCGTCGGACGGGCGTCAACAGATCGAGACCTACCTCTCGTCGACCGTCGTTCGCTACATGGATTCGACCTTCCGGACGATCCCGAGAGCGGCCGCCCGGGCGCTGTTCGGATTCTCGAGCGGCGCCTTCTGCGCCCCGATGCTCCTCCTCCGCCACCCGGACGTGTTCGGTCAGGCGATCTCCTTCAGCGGCTACTACCAGGCCGCGATCTCGTCCGGGCCCACACTCAACGCCTGGCGGCCGTACGGCGGTGACGCGGCGGCGATCGCCGACCACTCCCCGATCCAGCTCCTCTCGATGCTGCCGCAGACCACCCGACGGTCGCTCTACTTCGTCGCCTCGGGCGATTCGGCAGAGCCGTTCTACGGCTCGCAGTTCGACGCGTTCGGGGCGGCGCTGCGGGCGAACGGCTACCCCTACCTGCTCCTGCCGACCAACCTCGGCCACGCCTGGGGTGCCGTCCGGACCGCGTTGCCCCCCGCGCTCGCGGCCGTCGCGGGCCGGTGGGTGACGCTCGGGGTGTTCGGCCCGTAGGCGGCCGCGGTCGATCGGTCGTCAGGCGATCGCGGTCAGTCGCTCGTCAGGCGGTCCCGCTGACCGTCGCCCAGACGAGGACGACGGACATGACCGCGATGACCACCGTGATCGACCAGCCGATCCCGAGGAGCCAGCGGCCACTGGCGAGGTCGCCGAGGATGCGCCGGTCGGACGCGAGGAGCATGACGAACACGAGGATGAACGGCAGGAGCAGGCCGTTGAGGACCTGCGAGAGGTAGAGGACCTGGATGAGCGGGAGCCCCGGGATGAGGATGAAGAGGGCCGCGAACCCAATGAAGAAGGCGAGCAGGCCGTAGAACGCCGGCGCCTCGCGCCAGCGCCAGTCCACGCCGGTCTCCCAGCCGAACGCCTCGCACGCCGTGTAGGCGCTGGCGAGTGGCACGACCCCGAGGCCGAGCAGTGAGGCGGCGAGGAGGCCGACGGCGAAGAGGACCGTCGCGGCGTCGCCGGCCAGCGGCCCGAGCGCCCGGGCGGCCTGGGCGACGTCTGTGATGCCCGTCTGGCCGGACGCCCACAGCGTCGCCGCACAGGCCACCACGATGAACCCGGCGACGACGTTCGTGATGAGCGAGCCGAGGCCGACATCGAGGCGGGTCGTGTTGATGTCCTCGGGACCGAGGCGCTTGTCCACGACATACGCCTGGATGAACGCCTGGCCCCACGGCGTGATGGTCGTCCCGACCGTGCCGACGACGGCGAGCCAGTAGGCCGGGGCCGCGGAGAGGTGCGGGACGACGAGCGCCGACGCGGCGGCGCCCCAGTCCGGTCGCGACAGGATGGCCGAGACGATATACGCGACTGAGACCGCCACCCCGATCCCGACGAAGGCCCACTGGACCCGGCCGTAGCTGCCGCGCGAGATGAGGGCCACCACGGCGACCGAGGCGAGGGCCGCGCTCACCGGGATCGGCACGCCGAAGAGGCCGAGGGCGGCGCCGATGCCGGCGAACTCGGCGATGATCGTGCCGAGGTTCGCGACGAGCATGGTGATGACGAAGAACGTCGCCCAGCGAACGCCGAACCGCTCGCGCGTGAGGCCGGTCAGGCCCTGACCGGTCGCGAGGCCGAGCCGGGCCCCCACTTCCTGGGTGAAGAAGAGAGCGATCTGGCTCGCGAGGATGACCCACAGGAGGGCGTAGCCGAACTGGATCCCGGCGAGCGAATACGTCGCGATGCCGCCCGCGTCGTTGTCGGCGAAACCGCTGACGAGCCCCGGACCGAGAACGCCGAGGACGGCCGCGAACCGGATCCGCCATGCCGGCGTCCGCCGGAACGCGGGCAGGACGCGGCGACGTGCCGAATCGACGTTCGGGCCGATGCGCCCGAGGTGGGACCCACCCGGACCGGGCTCGGCGCCGGTCAGCTCGGAGCCGCCGTTCGGCTCGGCGCCGGTCACGCCGTCCCTCCGCCACGACTGCCGGGCCGGAGGGGCAGCCGCGTTCGGGAGTCGGGGACCACCGCTTCGATGACGTCGTCCACCGTGACGATCCCCACCAGACGCTCGTCGGGATCGACCACGGGGACGGCGAGGAGGTTGTACCGCGAGACGATCTCGGCGACGTGCTCCCGATCGTCCGACGTCCGCACTGCGGCCGGCTCGCGGATCATGACATCAGCGATTTGTGCCTCCGGGCGAGCGACGATGAGGTCGCGCAGGGAGAGGACGCCAACGAGCCGTCCCTCCTCGTCCGCCACGTAGACGTAGTAGATCGTCTCGGCGTCCGGCTCGAGCTCGCGCAGGCGGTCGATCGTCTCGGCCGCGGTGAGGGTCGCCGGAACCGAGACGAACTCGGTCGTCATGAGCCCGCCGGCCGTGTCCTCGGCATAGCCGAGGAGCTCCTCGACCTCGGCCTTCTCGTCGGATTCCATGTGGGCGAGGATGCGATCGCGGGTGATCTCGTCGAGATCCGCCACGAGATCGGCGGCGTCGTCCGGGCTCATCTCCTCGAGGATGTCCGCCGCCCGCTCGGGGCTCAGGTCCTCGAGGACCTCGACCTGGCTCTCCGGCTCCATCTCCTCGATCGCGTCGGCGGCCGCCTCATCGTCGAGGGAGGCGAGGACGCCGGCCCGGTCGCGCGGGGCGAGCTGGTCGAGGATCGTCGCGAGGTCCGCCGGGTGGAGCTCGGCGAGGCCCTGGTGCGGGACGCGGAGCTTGATCGAGGCAATCGAGGTCTCGACCGGGTCCACGTCCTCCCAGTCGATGTACTTCTCGGGGACCGGTCGGCTCAGGTTGCGGGCGATCGTCCGGAACGGGCCCTCGATGCCGAGGCGGCGAAGGAGTCCGGCCCCGCCGACGTCCACCGCGACGAGGTGCCACGCCCCACCGACCTCGTCGAGGCGGAGATCGTTGACCCGGACGACCTTCCGGCCGTCGATGTCGACGATCTGCTTGTCCATGAGGTCCGCCCGGAGGAGGATCTCGTTCGGGCGCTGGCGGAACTTGTCGATGTCGATCGTGCGGGTCCGGAGCTGGGCGCCGGACGCGTCGAGCCGGGCGACGGACGACCACGGCACGAAGATGCGGCGACGGTCCGTCTGCACGACGAGGCCGGTGACCGGCGGATAGCGGTCGCCGACGGCGACGATGAGATCGGCGATGCGGCCCATCGGCTCGTCCTGCCGATCCTGGACGGGCCGGCCGATGGCCTGGCTCAGATACAGCATGTGCCACCTCGCGGGCGGGTCCGTCCCGCCGGGGTGGCCGGTCCGCCGCCGGCCGGGATCGGGCCGGGTGGCGGTTCAGCCGTCAGCGTGGACGGATCGGGTGGGTGTCCATGGCGCGCGGGCTCGAGCGTTGACGCGGGGGCTCTCGGGTCCGGTACTGGGTCCGGTCTCCACCGGCAGAGGGTCCTCCGAACGACGTGGGCGACTCCGACGAACGGCACGCGGCGGAGCGAGCCGCGCTCGACGGGAGCCGCGTCGAGTGTAGCCGCGAGCACCGGAGGCTCGCAAGGTAGCCGCACCTCGGTGGCGCGCCGAGCTTGCGAGGGGTCGCAGGATCGTGCATCGGTGAACCATTCACGGATGAACAACTCTTCACCTGGCGGGTCCCTGCCCGCCGGGCCTGCGAGCGGCCGCTCCCGCGAACGTCCCCTGCCCGCCGCGCGCCGGCTTGCGACGCGCCGTGAAGCGGGGTACGTTCGGACCCACCAGTGTGGTACATCAGCGGAGGCGTAGGCGCACCACAGAGGTGACACGCTGCGATCCACATGAGCGCGCATCTCGATCCGGTCCGAGCCGGGTTCCGGGCCCTCGGCGGTCTCCTCGCGCCGCCGCACGCGCGACCCGACGCCCCGGGGTCGGCGATCGTGGAGGTGCCGACCGCCGTCGCTCCCGCACCGACCGACGCCGCTGCCGCCCCCGCGCCGACCGCGCCGCCGATCGCTCCCGTGGCGGAGGGCATCAGTGATCGGATCGAGGCGGTGCTCGACATCGCCGGGCGGCTCACCCGGACATTCGATCAGACCGAGATCATCCAGACGGTGGTCGACGAGACCCTTCGCGTGCTCGGCGGCGACGGAGTGGCGATCCGAATGCTCCACGGCGACAGGCTCGAGGTGGTCGCGACGGCCGGGCTGGCGCCGCACGTCGCGCGCCGCCTGCCGATCATCGCTGCGAACGAGGGCTGGTTCGGCGAGGTCGTTCGAAGCGGACGGCCATGGGTCTGCGACGACGTGCGCACGGTCTCCGCCGCCGGACCCGCCGCCGTCGGACCCGCCGCGGAGCTCTACCGCCGGTACGTCGACGTGCACCCGTTCGCTGCCGATCTCGTGGTGCCCCTCGTCGGCAACGGTCGAGTGATCGGGGCCATCAGCGTCGTGCGGGACGAGCCCTACCACTGGCCTGCCGCCGACGTGGAGTTCGTCTCCATGCTCGCCACGCACGCCTCGATCGCCATCCAGAACGCCAAGCTCTTCCAGCGCGCGGAGGCCCGCGCCGGCCGGATGGCGGTCCTCCAGGCCGCCTCGGCTCGGTTGAACCGCGAGAACACCGTGGAGTCCGTGGGCCGTGCCCTGGTCGAGGAGACGCGCGGGATCATCGACTACCACAACGCCCGGGTCTACCTCCTCGAGCCACCGGATCTGCTCGTCCCGATCGCCTTCGCCGGCTCGGTGGGCGAGTACGAGAAGGTCGACATGGAGGTCCTTCGGACCCGCCTCGGTGAGGGCTTCACCGGCTGGGTGGCGGAGCATGGAGAGGCGCTGCTCATCGGCGATGCCAACGCCGATGCTCGGGGCGTGACGATCGCCGGCACGGACGATGTCGACGAATCGATGCTCGTCGTGCCGATGCGCTACGACGATCGGGTCATCGGCGCGGTCACCCTCTCGAAGCTCGGACTGGAACAGTTCGGCGAGGAGGACCTGCAGCTCCTCACGATCCTCGCCGATCAGGCGGCGACGGCCGTCGAATCCGCGCGGCTCCTCGTCCGGACGCAGGGCCTGGCCGGCGAGCTTCGCCGGCTCCTCGACATGAGCAGCGAGCTCGCCCGAAGCCTCGATCCCGGGACCGTCGCCCATCTCATCGCCATGCACCTCGTGGAGGCGCTCGATGTCGACGAGTGCACGATCAGCTACTGGGATCGGCCCGGCGAACGGATCCTCACCTCCGGCTCGTTCAGCCGCGACGGGGTTGGCGCACCGGAGACGGAGTACACGCTGGTGGGATTCCCCGCCACGCGACGCGTACTCGAGCGCCAGGAGACGATGTTCGTCGACGTCGACGATCCAGCCGCCGACCAGGCGGAGGTCGCGATCCTCCGCGACGAGGGCCGGCGCTCGCTCGTCATGATCCCGCTCGTCGCGAAGGGCGAGTCCATCGGCCTCGTCGAGCTCACGTCGACGAAGGCGGTTTCATTCGATCCGGGGCGCCTCGCGCTCGTGCGGACGATGGCGAACGAGGGGGCGATGGCACTCGAGAACGCCAAGCTCTACGAAACCGCGCGTCGGCTCGCCGATCACGACCAGCTGACCGGGTTCGTCAACCACCGCTTTCTCCACGAGCGGGTCGGCGAAGAGATCGTCCGCGCCCAGCGAGGGCGAACCTCGCTCAGCCTCCTCATGATCGACCTCGACGACTTCAAGCTCGTGAACGACAACTTCGGCCACCTCTTCGGGGACCGGGTCCTCGTGTGGGCGGCCGACATCATCCGCTCGTCCCTTCGCGCATCGGACGTGCCGGCCCGCTACGGGGGCGACGAATTCGCGGTCATCCTCCCGGACACGGACTCCTCCGCCGCCGCAGCGGTCGCCGATCGGATCCGGACCGCGTTCCGTGAGCAGGCGTTCGAATCCGCGTCGCGGGGGTCCGTCCCGGTCGCCGCGTCCATCGGGATGGCAACCTTCCCGGCGGCCGGACGGACCGGTCAGGACCTCATCGCGGTCGCCGATGCGGCGCTCTACCGGGCCAAGGACAGCGGTCGAAACGTGGAGCCGGCGCGGGCCGCCCCCCGGGGCGACGCCGCCTGAGCGGTACCTTCGTACCATGCGGGGCCGCCAAAGGTACCCCCCTCGCCGTCTGGACCCTCGCCCCCGGACCTCGCATGCTGTGATCCGTGAGCGAGGCCTCCACGAGCCGTCCGTCCGATCATGTCGTCGAGGATCGGGCGATCCGTCGCTCCTCCTGGCTCCTCTCCGGTTCGTTCCTCATCCTCGGGCTGGTCACCGTCATCCGGCTCTTCGCCGGGACTCCCCGTCCGGTCGACTGGTTCGTCGGCCTCCTCGTCCTGGTGGCCGGGTTCGCCGTGGCGATGCACCGATCGGCCGTGGGCTCGCTCGAGGCCGAGCGTCGATCGGAGGCGGAGAGCTTCGCCCGGGTGTTTCGCGGCCTTTCACGATCCATCTCGCCGGACGCCATCGTCGACGCGATCGTGGAGGAGCTCGGCGTGGGGACGAATGCGGACCACACGGTCGTCGTTCGGCTCCGACCGGAATCCGACGCCCTCGAGGCGACGCTCGTCAGCCGGCGCCCCGGTGTCCCGAGTTCGACCACGATCCTTCCGCGATCCGATCTCGAGGATCCGGGGGCGAACCCGATCCGACTCGAGCGCCTTCCGGTCGCGATCCCGGTGGGGACGCTGCAGCCGGTGGGCGTCGGGAGACCTGCCGCGCCGCCGGGGATTGTGGGGGTCCTCGGAGCCGTGGCGGCCATCCGGGCCTTCGGGGCGACGACCGTCCCGCCATCGGCGAGCGGCGCATGGGACGGACCTGAGGCGCGGATCGCGGCCCGCATCGCCCGTCGCGTCCGCGACGTGTACGGCCTCAGGCACACGATCGAGGCTCCGCTCGTGACGTCCTCCGGAACGGTCGGCGCTATCGTCCTCTCGAGGCGTTCGGAGGACCCCTGGACGGGATCGGCCGGGCGGATCCTGGCCGGGGCCGCGGTCGAGGCGTCGGCCGCCCTCGAGCGGGCGTACTCGCACCGGGCGGCGGAGGCGCGCGCGTCCACCGACGCGCTGACGGGGCTGCCGAATCGGCGCTACTTCGATGAGTTCTGCGGCCTGCTCGCACGCCGGCGCCGTGCGGACGACGTACTCGGCGTCCTCATGATCGACATCGACCACTTCAAGCGTCTCAACGACACGTACGGGCATGCTACGGGCGACGAGGTCCTGCGGTCCGTCGCGGGGGCCATCGCGGCCGCTGTCCGGACGGACGACGTGCCGGCCCGCTTCGGCGGCGAGGAATTCGCCATCCTCCTCCGGGACCCGAGCCCGTCGATCGCGGCGGAGGTGGGTGAACGGGTACGGACAGCGGTCGCCGAGCTCGACCTCGATCTCCTCCACGGCTCACGGGTCACGGTCTCGGTGGGCGTCGCGGTCTCCGTCGCGCCGGCCGAACCGATCGACGAGGTCATCGCCGCCGCCGATCGGGCGCTCTACGCGGCGAAGCGCGCCGGCCGGAATCGGGTGGTCGTCGGGCCGCTCTGACCCCACCCGCGCCGGCTACCATCTCGGCGTGCCCCGCGACCCGGACCCGCCGCTCGGATCGCCGACCAACGGCGACCTCGCCCGGATCTTCCATGAGATCGGCGACCTCCTCGAGCTGAAGGGCGAGCTCGTCTTCAAGACCGTGGCCTATCACCGCGCCGCGGACGCGCTCGATCACAGCCCGGTCGACGTCGCGGGCGGGTACCGGCGTGGCACACCGCCGCGGATCGCCGGGGTGGGGTCCGCGATCGGCGACAAGATCGCCGAGATCGTCGCGACCGGCCGGCTGCGATTCCTCGACCGGCTGCGCGACGAAGTCCCGCCGACGCTCGTCGAGTTGCTCCGGCTCCCGGGGCTCGGTCCCCGTACCGTCCGTCTCATCCACGAGTCGCTGGGGATCGCGACGCTGGACGAGCTCCGCGCGGCGGCGGAGGCGGGGCGCCTGCGGACGATCCGCGGGCTCTCGGCAAAGACGGAGGAGACGATCCTCGCAGGGATCGCCGGTCTGTCACGCCGCTCGGACCGGATGCTCCTCGGCGAGGCGGCGGAGATCGTCCGCCGGCTCGTCGGCGAGCTCGAGGCGGCGCCGGGGGTCCGCTCGGTCGAGCCGGCCGGTTCGTTCCGCCGCTGTCGTGAGACGATCGGCGACCTGGACCTGCTTGCCGAGACCACGGAGGCGGCGGCGCTCGTCGAGCGCTTCGCGACGCTCGGGAGCGTCGAGCGGATCCTCAACCGGGGGAGCTACAAGGCGGCGATCCGCCTGCTGGACGGGCCGCAGGTGGACCTCATGATCATGCCGCCCGGCGAGGCGGGGACGTACCGCATCCACTTCACCGGGAGCCGCGACCACAACATCCGGCTCCGCGAGCGGGCCCGCGACCTCGGCTGGAGCCTGTCCGAGAAGGGTTTCCTCCGCCTCGGAGCGGACGGCGAGGCGGCCAGCGGCGAGGACGCGGCGCTCCGGACGTTCGGGACGGAGGCCGAGGCGTACGCGTTCCTCGGCCTGCCCTTCATCGAGCCCGAGCTCCGCGAGGACGACGGCGAGATCGAGGCGGCGCTCGCGGGGCGCCTGCCGGTCCTCATCCGCCTGGCCGATCTGCGGGGCGATCTGCACAGCCATTCCGACTGGTCGGACGGCGTCCATCCGATCGAGGCGATGGCGGAGGCGGCCCGTCGGCGAGGCCATGCCTACCAGGTGCTCGCGGACCACAGCCGGTCGCTCGCCATCGCCCACGGGCTCACCCCGGAGCGAGTCGCCATGGAGCGTCGGGTCATCGCCGAACTCAACGCCCGGTTCGAGCGCGAGGAGACGGAGGGGCGGCTCCCGGAGGGCGCCTCGCCGGATGGCTTCCGTCTCCTCCACGGCTGCGAGCTCGAGATCCGGGCGGACGGCCGTCTCGACTACGACGACGAGCTCCTCGCCACGTTCGACCTCGTCGTCGCGTCGCTCCATGTCGCCCGCCGGCAATCCCGGGCGGAGCTCACGGCGCGGGTGATCGGCGCCATCTCGAGCCCGCACGTCGATGTCATCGCGCACCCGGCGGGCCGGATGCTCGAGGGCCGGGACGATCTCGACCTCGACTGCGAGGCGGTCTTCGCCGCCGCGGCCGCGACGGGGACCGCGCTCGAGATGAACGGCTCGGACCATCGGCTCGACCTCTCGGCCGAACGGGCGAGGCTCGCGGTGGCCGCCGGCTGCTTCATCGCCATCGATTCGGATGCCCACCGCATCGAGGAGCTCGGATTCCTCCGCTGGGGTGTCGGCCAGGCGCGGCGGGCCTGGGTGGAGCCGTCGAGCGTCGTGAACACGCGCTCGCGCGCCGACCTCCTCGCCTGGGCGGCGGGCAAGCCCGAGCGGGTCCGGCGGCGGCCATCCCGTACCATCGCAACGGATGGATCAGCGACACCGCCACCAGCGTGAACTCGTCGTCCTCGCGGCGACGATCGTCGGCCTCTCGCGGCTCCTCGACGGGCCGCTCGTGTGGCTCGTCGCCGGACTCCTGTTCGCGGCCGTCTGGCTCGGCTCGCGCCAGGTCATCGGGGAGGGGAGCCTCGGCTATGCGCCGATCCCGCTCGAGGCGTCCATCATCCCTGCGATCGCCGCGGCGGGTTCGCTCGGCGCCATCCGCCTCGTCCCGCTCGGGCTCGCGGTGCTCCCCGCCATCGCCGTCGCCGGCTGGCTCATCCACCTCGCGCTCGACGCCGAGGCGCGCGTCCACGATCGCCCGACGGGCATGTCGGCCGCCGACCGGTCCATCCTCCTCGCCGTCGCGCTCGTCGCCGCGTTCCTCGCCTTCGTCGGTGCCGCCTCCATGGTCGTGGGCGGCCTCGCCGAACCATCGGGCGGCGGGGCTCCGGGCGGCGGGGCTCCCGGCGGCGGGCTCGCGGTGAGCGAGGCCGGCATCGCCATCATCGCCCTGGCGGACGGGATCGTGGCCGGTCTCCTCGGCTTCCGGTTCTCCGCCGAACGACTTGCCGGACGCCGTGATGCGCTGTGGGCCGCCCTCACCTATGCCGCCGCCATCGCCATCGGCGCCGGGCTCCTCCGGGCGATCGCCATCCCGCGCCTCGTCTTCCCGGCACTCCTGACACTCGTGTTCTACCTCTGGGACACGCTCCGCGGCACCGCCCCGTCCCTCCGTCGCGACCCGCGGTTCCTGTGGCAATCGGGCCTGCTCGCGCTCCTCGCGATCGCCGTCGTCGCCTGGAACCTGGGGCTGCGCGGCTCGTGACTGGGATCGGCGCTCGCCGGCTCCACAGCCGCCTAGAATCGCGGGCCCTCCGGTCGCCTCCTCGCGCGCGGTCTGTGGATTCTCATCCGCTCATCCCCGGAGCGTTCGAAAGGAGAATCAGGGTCTGGATGCCCCGATCCGTCTCAACCGTCCACCCGGAGAGCACGGGAGACGCAATGGACCCCGGCTGCGCCTCCAACGTTCCCGTGGTGAGCAGATGAGACCGTCCGGGGCTCGCGGACGTCCAGGCGCGTCCCCCCGCCCATCGACACCGCCCATCAACCGGACGATCCTTGCGTTGACGATTCGGGCGGCTGATGCTACAAGTAGCGGTCGTGCTGTCGCCGCCAGCCGCGGCTCGGCTGCCATGCTCCACTGCCTGGCGGATGCCCGCCCACCCGCCACGCCTGACGCGTCACCCACCGGCGCGCCACGCCAACCCGCCCGAAAGGACGATCCCCGCCGTGACCTTCCCCGATCTCGACACCAGCAAGACGACCGCGACGAACCAGGTCCGCCTGAAGCGCCAGCTCGCTGAGCAGGCGGTCGCCCAGGCGACCGCCGCCCAGTGGCGGGATGCGGCGGAGACGAACCGCCGGATCCTCGAGATGGGCCCGGACGTGCAGACGCAGAACCGGCTCGCCAAGGCGCTCTGGGAGCTCGGCGAGCTCGGCGAGGCGCGCGAGCACTATCAGACCGCGCTCGCCCTGGACCCGACGAACCGGATCGCGGAACGGAACATCGACCGGCTCCGGACGCTGCTCGTGGACGCCGGTGAGCGGACCGTCCCGGCCATGGACGGGAGCAAGGCGCCGGTCAGCATCTTCGTCGAGGAGACCGGCAAGACCGGCTTCGCGTTCCTCACCGACCTCCCCGATCCGCGCAAGCTCGCCCAGGTGAACCCGGGCGACAGCGTGGAGCTCCATCCCGAGGGCAACCGGCTCATCGCGGTGAGCAACGGCGTGGGCATCGGCATCGTCGAGCCGCGCGTCGCGGCCCGTCTCCTCAAGCTCCTCGCCGACGGCAACAAGTACGCCGCCGGCGTCACCTCGCTCGGCGACAAGGATGTCCGGATCATCATTCGCGAGACGTTCCAGGATCCGCAGAACTACGGCAAGGTGAGTTTCCCGGCCGCGGCCAAGTCGACCGACCTCCGGCCGTACACGAAGGGCACCCTCATCCGTGAGGAGATGGACCTCGAGGACGACCTCGAGGATGACGTCGAGGACGAGGAGATCGAGGATCTCGATCGCGTCCTCCCCGCCGACGTGACGACGGACGAGGCGTTCGAAGAGGAGCCCGACGAGCTCGACGAGCCGTAGGGCTCAGACGCGGCCCTCCCGGGCCGCCGTCGCCGCGTCGCGGGCCTCCGTCCGGCCCGCCGCTCCGTCCCCGCCATCGGCAGCGCTCGTCGCCGCCCGCGCCGCGAGGTCCCGTCGCGCCCGCTCCTCGGTCTCGGCCGCGATGCGGCGCCACCGTCCGAGCGCCCGGCGGTGCTCCACGGCGGACAATCCCCGCCCTCCGAACCGGATGAGCGCATAGTCCGCCGCCAGCAGGTCGAGCGCGCGACCGCCCGCACCGTCGGCGCGCAATCGGCGCGCATGGTCGGCCGGTGTCTCGCCGCGTGCCCGGCGGGTCGTCGGCTCGGCGCCGAGCGTGGCGAGCGCGGCGAGATACGCGCCGACCGCGTCGGCGGGCGGCTCCGGGCGCTCTGACCGCCGGAGCGCGACGCGCCAGCCTCCGCGGAGGCGGTGCCAGTCGACCGCCACGAGCCGCCTTTCGGTCGTCCCGGATCGGGCGGTCGGGGCCGCGATCCAGCGACGCCGCAGGACGACGGCCGCGACGGCGAGGGCGATCCCGAGCCCGACGAGGACGAGGATCGCCCCACCGCTCCGCCCGGTCGTGTCTGCCTGCGACTGGGTCGTCGCCGCTGTGGCGTCGGTCGGTCGAGGCTGGGTCGTGAACTGCGGCAGGAACAGGACGAGGGACAGCGCGCCGAGGATGAGGAGCCAGCCGAGGACGGTCCGCCGGCGGGAGTCCTGGCGGGCCACGGGCGATGGGGCCCGCGCCACGACGACGACGGCGGCCAGCACGAGGAGCGCCGGCGCGACATCGCGGATCGCGACCCCCGCATCCGCCGCGGCGATCGCCGCGACGCCTCCCACGAAGAGGAGGCCGGCCCACAGCGATGCGATCCACGCCCGGTTCGCGGTCCAGCCGAAGCCCGTCGCCCGGCCGAGCATCGCGACGCGGTTCATGGCCGTCCCGCCCGGCCCGGCGATGAGGAAGAGGATCGTCGGCCCGACGATGGCGTGGACGACGACCGACCGTCCCGGGTCGGCAAGCGCCCCGGCGAAGAGCCAGCCGCCGGCGAGACAGATGGCCGGACCGCCGAGCCCGGCGTCGCTCGTGCCGATGTCCGCCAGCGATCGCCCGCGAAGGACCCCCCGGAACGCCGCGACGCCGAGGAGGAACCCGCCCGGATGACTCGCCACGGCCAGTCCCGGATCGCCGGCGACGACCCTGGCGATCGCACCGGGCGCAGCGAGCCAGCCGAGCACGGCGATGACGACCAGCCCGGCGCCAACCGTCCTATCGCGGTCGTGGCCGGCTCGGGTCCGGCTGCCGACCGCGAGGCCGAGTGTCGCCGCGACGATGAACCAGGCGAGTCCGAGCGTGCGGTCCCCGCCGCTGGCGACCTCGAGAACGTCGTACAGGGCGGCGATCCACGCTCCCTCCGCGACGGCGATGAGGGTCGGCCCGACGAGCGCCGGGAGGGAGGACGCCGGCAGGGAGCGGCGGGATGCCGTCGTCACGCCACGAACTCGAGGCGAGTGCTCGTCGCCCATGGTCCGTCGAGTCTGGCCGCCCGCGCCGCGATCCCGACGGCGGTGGCCCGGGAGGCGAGGGCCGGCGCGTCTCGACCGAACGCGATGTGGATGACGCCGAATCCCGATCGCGAGAGGCGTCGCAGCGCCACGAGCGCGGGGCCCGGATCCACGGCGCTCATCGTCACGATCGTGGTGCCCGGCGATAGCCGCCGCGAGACGTCGTCGAGGAGCTGGCTGAACGACAGCGACGGGATCGCGTCGAGGCGGGCGAGGAGGTCGGCGAGGAGGCCGAGGGCTGCCGCCGTCCCGTTCGGTGGGAGGAGGATGTGGCGGGCGCCCCCGGCAAACCCGGCCACCGCGAGTCCCACCGCCGCACCGTCACCGTGGAGCGATCTGGCGAGCGACATCGCGGCGACGATGAGGCCCTCCGTGGCCTCATCCCGCTCCGTCGCTCCGACGCCCGGGCCGCCGGGAGCCCGCAGGTCGAGGACGAGCACGACGTCGCGTCGTCGCGATGGATCGAAGCGCTTCGTCAGGGGCCTGCCCGTGCGCGCCGTGGCGCGTCGATGGAGGTGCCGGAGCGGATCGCCCGGCCGGTATGGCCTCACGCCGGCGAAGCGGCTCGGGTCCTCCGCGAGGCCCGTCCGGGCACGGCGCTCGCCACCGCGGTCGCGCGTGTCATCGAGGCCGTGGACCGCGACCATCCGCGGCCGGACGAGGTAGCGCGTCCGAAGGCTCGCTTCCTCGATCGGGAGGGAACGGCCGAGGAGGTCGCCGGCGGCGATCGTGAGCGGTCCCAGCTCGAACACGCCGCGGCGGGTCGCGAGGATGCGGAACCGCCGGCTCACGAGTTCGAACGGCCCGAGCGTCCAGCCGTTGACGAGCTCGCCGTGCACGGCACTCCCGGCCGCCTCGGGCGGTCCGGCCACGCTGACCCCGCGTCCCAGCCCGTCGACCGTCCGGACCCACGGGAGCGGCAGGGGGCCGCCGTTGCGGACGGCGATCTCGAGTTCGATCTCGTCGCCCACGACCGCCCGGTCGGTGGCGAGACGGCGGCGATAGGTCACCGTCCGCGCGCCATATCGAAGCCACGCCGTCCGGGTGATCGAGAGGCCGAGGGCCGCGACGCCGATGGCGACGACGCCGGGGATCGCGAGGATCGCTCCGCCGAGCACGACGACGAGCGCGACGAGGACGGACATCGACGTCCCGGACGGCCGGTCGGTGAGTCCGCCCGCGTCAGTCGCGGGGCGGCGGGACGGGTGTCGTCCCGAGCACGTCGCCCACGACCGCCGCGAGCGACGCACCGCGCAGCTCGCGATCGATGTCCAGGCGAAGCCGATGCGCAAGGACGGCCGGCGCGACGGCCTGGACATCGTCCGGAAGCACGAAGGCGCGGCCGTCGAGGAACGCCCAGACCTGGGCCGCCCGGAACAGCCCCACGGTCGCCCGGGGCGAGCCGCCGAGTGAGAGGTCGGGGTGGACCCGGGTCGATCGGACGAGGGCGACGACGTAGGCCGTCACCTCGTCGCCGACGTGGGTCCGGCGCACTGCCTCGCGGATGGCCACGATCCGGGCCCCCGGCACGACCTCGCGGACCCCGTCGAGCGGCTCCGCGGCGGTGAGGTGGCGGCGGGCGATCCGAGCCTCGCCCGCCTCGTCCGGATAGCCGATGCGGACGCGGACGAGGAACCGATCGAGCTGGGCCTCCGGGAGGGCGAACGTCCCCTCGTACTCGATGGGGTTGTCGGTCGCGAGGACGATGAACGGGTCGGGAAGGGGACGAGTCTCGCCCTCGACCGAGACCTGGTGCTCCTGCATCGCCTCGAGGAGTGCCGACTGGGTCCGCGGCGTGGCCCGGTTCACCTCGTCCACGAGGAGCACGTTGTGGAAGACGGGCCCGGGCAGGAAGCGGAACGCCGCGCCGTCGAGGACGCCGCTCCCGGTGATGTCGCCGGGCAGGAGGTCCGGCGTGCCCTGGACCCGTGCGAACGAGAGGCCGAGGGCGCGCGCGAAGGCGCGGGCGAGCAGCGTCTTGCCGACTCCCGGCACGTCCTCGAGGAGGACGTGACCATCGGCGAGCAGGGCGACGAGGAGCAGCCGGAGCGCCGGTTCGGCGCCCACGACGGCGACCGAGACGGCGTCGCGGATCGCGCTCCACGTCCGAAGGCCGTCCCGCGTCGCCTCGACCGTGTCCGCCGATCCGTCGACCATGCCGTTCCTCCGTGTGGACCGCGCGTGGCCGTCCGCCGGGTTGCCATCCGCCCGAGTAGCCGTCCGCCCGGGTGGCCGTCCGCCCGGGTGGCCCGCGCCCGGATGGTACGCTCGGCGGCCGGCGCCGTGGCGGGGGTGGCACAATGCTCCGACGATGCCCGGCCACGACCCGCTCGCCCGTGCCGATCCCGCGATCTCGCTGCCGGCGTTCGAGCGGCTCAGCGGGCCGCCGCCGCCGCCCGAGCTCGTCGAGGCGGCGATCGAGGCGCACTCTGCCCCCGGCGACATCGTCGTGGACCTCCACGGCCGAGGCGGCTGGGTCGCCCGGTCCGCGGTCGACCGCCAGCGCCGTGCGGTCACCCTGGAGTCGAACCCGCTCACGCGGCTCCTCGCGGAAGTCGTCCTCCGCCCGCCGGACGTCCGTCACCTCGACGCGGCGTTCCAGGCGATCGCCGCCGCGCCCCGCCTCCAGTCCAGCCTCAAGGTCTCGATCAGCGAGCGTTTCGCCACCCGCTGCCCCACGTGCGGCCGACCCGCCGTCGTGGACGAGTTCATCTGGGAGGCGTCACCCGACGGCGAGGGCACCGCCGGGCGGCTGGTCCGCAAGCACTATCGCTGCGCGATCTGTCGCGATCAGATCGGCGGCGGCGAGCAGCGCCACGCCCCGGTGGACGACGACGATCTCGCCCGGGCGGCGGCGACGGAGCCGAGCCTGCTCGCCCGCCGTCTCCTCCGCGACCGCTTCCCGACCCTCGACGGGCACGATGCGCTCGTCGACGAGATCCTCGACCTCCATACGCCGCGACAGCTCGAGGGCCTCCATGCGGTCCTCGAACGGATCGACGCGGACCTCCGATCGGCGTCCGTCGAGGCGGCGCTCCGGCTCTCCCTCCTGCATGCGATCCTGCCGGCGAGCCGCCTCAACGGATTCCCCGGTCGGATCGCGAACATCCGGATCCATGGCGGTCGCGTGAAGCTCCCGTCCGGCGAGCAGTGGCGGGAACGGAATCCGTGGCTGGCCTTCGAGGACGGGTACCGGGTCGTCCGCGGCTTCATCCAGCGCCTCGAAGGGAGCCCCAGCGGACCGGCCCACGTCCGGCTCGGCGACGATGTGCGGAGTCTCGGCGAGGGAGCGGCGACGGCGGTCGTCCGCCTCGGCACGCCGTCCGCCTTCCGGGCGCTCGAGGCGGAGGCGCATGAACCCGCTGCGGCCGGCCAGGCGCGTCCCCGCGTCCGGCTCGTCCTGGGCCAGCCGCCGGCCCGCCCGAACCAGGATCGCCTCTCCGCCACCTATGCGGCCACCGCCTGGCTCCTCGGCCGGGAGGCCGCGGCGCTCCTCCCGCTCGAGGCGCTCTTCGGACCCGGTGGTCGCGCTCCGTGGGGCTGGCAGGCCGCCGCGCTCGGGCGATCGCTCGAGGCGGTGGCGCCGTGGTTCAGCCGGGATGGACGGGTGGTCCTCCTGCTCGAGTCGGGCGGGCCCGAGGCGCTCGTGACGGCCGCACTCGGCGGCGTCCGTGCCGGCTATCGCCTCGTCGCGGCGCGGACCGGCGAACCGGACGATGAAGCCGGCGGATCCGTCGAGTTCGTGCCGCCCGGGGCAACACTCGCTCCGTCGCCCCGGACGCGGGCGAACGTCGAGCTGCCCCACACGCCCGGCGGGTCGGGGGATCCGGACGTCGTCCCGGGTCGGGGCCTCTTCTCGCCGCCGGAGCGCTTCGACCGCCGGGCCTTCTCCTCGAGCGAGGCGGCCGCGACCGTGACGGCCACGGCGATCGAGATCCTCCAGGCGCGCGGCGAGCCGGCTCGCGCCGAGCGGATCCTCGGCGACGTCCTCGTCGGCCTCGACCGGGCGGGCATGCTCCGGCGGCTCGTCGCCGCGGATGCCGGGACGGAGGCTGCGGACCGCGTCGACGTCCCGGACCGCGGCGGCCGGCACGATGTCGGTCGCGGCGAGGAGGGGCGGGTCGGCCGCTCCTCCGAGGGGGCGACGGGTGTGGCCGAGCCGGACCCGCGCGGCGGTGGCTTCGATGTGCGGCGGCTGCCCACGACCCGGCCCCGGCGCGACGAGCGGCGCGAACCGGCGACGATCGCCGGGAACGATCAGGTCGAGGCCATCCTGTCGCTCATCCGCAACGAGCTGTCGCGGCCCGACCAGCGGCGCCTCCGCGAGATCGAGCCGGGGCGCTGGTGGCTGGCCGATCCGGCGGACGTCGCCGGGGCGGCGCTTCCGCTCGCCGATCGGGTCGAATGGGCGGTCTTCAGCCTGCTCTCTACCGGGGGCCGCCTGTCCGAGTCCGCGTTCTTCGGCCGGATCGCGGCGCTGTTCAGCGGTCATGACCTGCCGGACGAGGGCCTCGTCCGTGCCTGCCTCTCCTCGTACCGGAGTCTCGCCTCGACACCGGACCGCCTCGTCACGTCGGAGGACCTCCTCCGACGCAGCCAGGAGCACACGGAGCTCCTCACGGTCCTCGCCGAGCTGGGCCATCGGCTCGGCTACCGCGTCTGGCTCGGAGCCCGGGAGCAGGGTCGCCGGATCGCCGGCCGGACCGTGGGCGACTGGCTCGACGACCGCGAGCGCAATGCCTACCTCCCGCTCATCGTCCGTGGACCGGCCGAGGAGATCGAGCAGATCGACTGCGTCTGGTACGTCCGCTCGCGGGGCGCCTTCCTGTTCGAGGTCGAATGGACCGCGATGCTCGGCGAGCCGCTCCTCCGCCGCCACGCCAGGATCCCCTCGACGGAGGCCATGGTCCGCTTCCTCGTCACGGTCCCGGAGCGGACCGAGCTCGTTCGCTACAAGCTCGAGCGGTCGCCGCTCCTCCGCGAGGCGATCGAGGCGGACAACTGGCACGTGCTGAAGGCGAACCACCTCCGAACGTGGGCCGCCCGCGACGAAGCGGCCATCGCGGATCTCGAACCCCTCGTCGGTCTCGACCCGGCGGTCGAACGGACGGGCGAGCAGCTCCCGCTCTTCGGCGGCCCATCCTCCTGACGGGACCGCCCCGGTAGGCGATACTCCGCGAACGACCGGCGCAGCGGAGGGATTCGCCGCCATCGACCGCGGTCGTCCACCGATGGAGTGCCGAATCGTGACCGACGACCAGCCCCTCAGCGCCGTCGACGCCTTCGCCGATCGATTCTGGGACTCGATCCTCGAGCTCCAGCCGACGACCGCCACGGTCTACGGCGACGAGCGCTACGCCGATCGGCTCGAGGATCCGAGTGCGACCGGCCGCGCGCGGGCGGTGGACCTCTGGCAGCGGACCCGCCGCGAGATCGCGACGCTCGACGACCGCGGATGGTCCGTGGAGGAGCGGATCACGCTCGACATGATCGGCGTCGTCTGTGATCTCGGGCTCGAGCAGCACGAGCAGCGCACGGACATCCTCGCCGCGGTCGACCAGATCAACGGTCCGCAGACGCTCCTCGCGGTCGTCGCCCAGTTCCAGCGAGCGGACACGCCGGATCGCTTCGCCGCCTACGCCGCCCGCCTGCGGGCGTATCCGGCGTTCATCGCCGCCACCATCGACCTCCTCGCCGAGGGTCTCGAACTCGGCCTCACGGCGACGAGGATCGTGGCGGAGCGGACGATCGCCCAGCTCGAGCGCGTCCTCGCCTCGCCGGTCGAGGAGTCGCCGATCGTCACCTACGCCCAGGTCGCCTCGGAAGCGGATCGGACGATCGTCGCCGACCTCGTCCGGGACGTGGTCCGGCCGGCGGACGCGGCGTATCTCGCGGCCCTCCGCGGCCCGTATCTCGGCGCGACGCGGATGGAACCGGGCCTCTGGTCGGCACCCGATGGCGACGCGCTCTACCGCACCGCGATCCGGGCCTGGACGACCGTGGACATGCCGGCCCGCGAGATCCACCGGATCGGGCTCGAGGAGCTCGAGTCGATCGAGATCGAACGGCGGGTCATCGCCCGGGCGGCCGGCTTCGGCGACGACACGGCCGCCTACCGGGCGGCCCTCGACGCCGACGCGTCGAACACCCCGCGGACGAAGGACGAGATGCTCGTCCGGGCGCGGGAGGACATCGATCGGGCGATGGTGGCGGCACCGCGCTTCTTCGGGAGGCTGCCGCGCACGGCCTGTGAGGTTCGGCCGGTCGAGGAGTTCAAGGAGGCGGACTCGCCGTTCGCCTACTACTACCCGCCGGCGGCTGACGGATCGCGCACCGGGATCTATTACGCCAATGGCTACGATCTGCCGAGCCGCTCGTTCTCCAGGCTCGCCACGACGACCTACCACGAGGCGGTCCCGGGTCACCACTTCCAGATCGCCCTCGAGATGGAGAACCCGCAGCTGAATCGCTTCCGGCAGCTCGGCTCGCGGATGGTCGGCGGCGCGTACGTCGAGGGCTGGGGCCTCTACAGCGAGCGGCTCGCCGACGAGATGGGCCTGTTCCGCTCGGAGGCCGAACGGTTCGGGATGCTCGATGCGCAGGCCTGGCGCGCCGCGCGCCTCGTGGTCGACACGGGGATGCATGCGCTCCGCTGGTCCCGCGAGCAGTCCGTCGAGGCGCTCCTCGCGGCCGGGCTGTCGATGACGGACGCCACGATCGAGACGGACCGCTACATCGTCTGGCCGGCCCAGGCGCTCACGTACAAGCTCGGTCAGCGAGTGATCGAGGAGCTCCGCCGTGAGCTCACCGCCCGAGACGGCTCGCGGTTCGACATCCGCGTCTTCCACGACGAGGTCCTGGGTCACGGTTCGCTGCCCCTCGCAACGCTCCGGCGGGAGCTTCCTCGCTGGGTGGCCGAGTCCGTCTGAGGGCGTCCGGCCGTCGGGAGTGGTTCCGACGCATTCCTGTCGCATTCATCGCGCGACCGACGGATTCCGGTGCTGGCAGGCGCACGGACCACGAATATCGCGTTGACGCACCGGCGGAACGTGTGCCACCATGCGAGGCGGCGCGTCCCACCCTGCGCACCCACCGCTGCCGGCGTGGCGGGCGCGCCGCGCCGGATCCCGGCGCGTCCCGCCGCCGCATCGTGGAGCGATCATGGCCACCCACCCCGCCGCCCGCACGAGCCCCGTGCTCGACCGATCCCGCCAGCACGCGATGTACGAGCGTGCATGCCGTGTCCTGCCGGGAGGCACGGACTCGAACTTCCGGGCCTGGGGAGAGGAGACGATCTACGTCGATCGGGGCAGCGGCGGCCGGGTCTGGGACATCGACGGCAACGAGTACGTCGACCTCCGGATGGGATACGGGCCGGTCATCCTCGGCCATGGCGACCCGCGCGTGGACGACCACGTCAACGAGCGGATGCGCCGCGGGGTGAGCTTCAGTCTCACGAGCGAGGACGAGGTCCGCGCGATCGAGCTCATCTGCGAGATGACCGGCTGGGTGGAGATGGCCCGCCTCACCGTCTCCGGGACGGAGGCGACGATGCATGCGATGCGCGTCGCCCGCGGATATACCGGTCGGACGAAGATCGTCAAGTTCGAAGGCCAGTACCACGGCGTCCACGACTACGCCCTCATCAGCGTCGGCCCGAACGACATGAGCGAGCTCGGCGACCGTGACAACCCGGTCCGCCTTGCCTGGGGTCGCGGCATCCCGAAGGAGATCGCGGAGACGGTCATCCCCGTGCCGTTCAACGATCTCGAGACGCTGCGCCGGGTGTTCGAGCGCGACGGCGACGACATCGCTGCGGTCATCGTCGAGCCGATCCTCGGCAACGCCCAGGCGATCCTCCCGAGGGAGGGGTTCCACGAGGGCGTCCGGGCGCTCACGAAGGAGTTCGGCGCACTGCTCATCTTCGACGAGGTGAAGACCGGGTTCCGCCTGGCCCTCGGCGGCGCGGCCGAGTTCTTCGGGGTCACCCCGGACCTCGCCACGTATGCCAAGGCGATGGGCAACGGCTATCCGGCGGCCGCCTTCGGCGGGACTGCCGAGGTGATGAGCGTTCTGCCGGATCGGGTGAGCCACGGCGGCACGTACGCCGGCAACCGGGTCGCCGCGGCGGCCACGGTGGCGACCCTGGGGATCCTCCGCGACGGGACGGTCCTCGAATCGATCCGGGCCCGCGGCCGCAGCATCCAGGCGGAGCTGGGCCGCATCCTTCGCGCGAAGGGTCTCGCCCACACGTTCACCGGGGTCCCGGCGATGTTCGGGATCGTCTTCGCCGAGAAGGAGATCCGCGAGTACCGCGACTGGGCGGACACGGACCACGAGCTCTACGACGCGATCGCCGCCGGGATGCACGCTCGCGGGGCGATGCCGGAGCCGGACAGCCGCGAGCCATGGTTCCTCTGCGCCGCCCATGACGACGCGGACGAGGCGAAGGCACTCGAGGCCTTCGAGGGGTCGCTCGAGGCGGCGCTCACGGCTCGGGCGCACGATGTGCTCGCCGTGGCACGCTGAGTCCGGGGGCCCGGCACGTGGTCCTCGACGGCAACGCCGTGCGGTCCGTGGATCGGGCCGCGACCCTCCTCCTCGCCCTCGGCGAGTCGCCGGGTGAGGTGGGTGTCACGGAACTCGCCCGACGGCTCGGCCTCCACAAGTCCACGGCATCGCGGCTCCTCGCGACGCTCGAGCGTCGCGACCTCGTCGAACAGGACGACGATACGGGAAAGTACCGCCTCGGACTCGCTGTCATCCGTCTCGCCGAACGCGCCGAGCGGACGCGCGACCTGCGGAGCATCGCGATGGCCGAGCTCGAGCGCCTCGCGCGGGTCACTCGGGAGATGGTCGGCCTCGCGGTCCTCCACGCCGACGGCTGTCTCACGATCGCCCAGGCGAACGGCTCGAGTGTCGCGCCCGACGGTGACTGGACCGGCCGGACGAGCCCGCTCCACTGCGTCGCGACCGGCAAGGTGCTCCTCGCCGCCCTCGCCGAGCGCGAGGTCCTGCGGATCGCCCGACGCGGCCTCGAGGCGCGCACGGAACGGACGATCACCCGCCTCGAGCCGCTCCTCGAGGAGCTCGCCCGCGTCCGCCGTCGCGGCTTCGCCACGGCGTTCGGCGAGTTCGAGGCGGGGATGAACGCGGTCTCCGCGCCGGTCCACGACGCTCGGGGTGGGGTCGCCGCCGCGGTGGGGGTGTGGGGAGAAGCCTGCCGGGTCGTCCCGGCCCGGGTGCCGGAGATCGCGGCCCAGGCCCGCGCCGCCGCCGCGGCGATCTCGATCCGGCTCGGTGGCGCTGCGGCCTGAGCGTCCGCGCGGTCGGCGGTCCACGGTAGGCTAGCGCCATGCCGGACTTCAATCGCGCCCCGTGGCCGGCGCTCGGGTCGTTCGCCACGCGGACGCTCGTCCCGATCGTCATCGTCATCGTCGTCGCCTGGATCTTCCTGTGGCTCGCCGAGCGGTATCTCGGGGCCCTGGTGCGGCGACTCATGGACCGCGAGCGGCGCGAGGGCACCGCGCGCGAGCTCTCAGCGGTCGAGATCGAACGGCGGATTGACACCGTCTCGTCGCTCGCCGTCGCGGTCGTCCGTGTCCTCGTCGTGACGATCGCGATGATCTCGGTCCTCGGCAACTTCGACGTGAACATCGGGCCAGCGATCGCCGGCCTCGGCATCGTCGGGATCGCCGTCGGCTTCGGGGCGCAGAGCCTCGTCAAGGACTACCTCAACGGTGTCCTCATCCTCGTCGAGAACCAGTTCGCCCGGGGCGACGCGGTCCAGATCGCCGGCGTGAGCGGCGTTGTGGAGGACTTCACCCTCCGCCGGACGACCGTCCGGGACATCGACGGGGTCGTCCACTCCGTGCCGAATGGGGAGATCACGGTCGCCTCGAACCTGACCCGACTGTGGGCTCGCATCAACGAGGATGTCGTGGTCGCCTATGGCACGAACATCGAGCGGGCGACGGAGATCGTCAACGAGGTGGGTCGCGAGATGGCCGCCGATCCGCTCTGGGCGGAACGGGTCCTCGAGCCGCCGCGCGTCGAACGCGTCCAGGGCCTTGGTGAGTACGGAATCACCCTCAAGGTCCTCGGCGCAGTTCGGGCGGAGGCGCGCTGGGATGCCCCGGGCGAGCTGCGCAAGCGCCTCCTCGTCGCATTTCGAACCCATGGCATCGAGATCCCGCGTCCGCAGCGGGTCGTTCTCTCCGCCGACCCGACCACCGGCCCCGGCGGAATGACTCGTCCCGCCGATCCGCCGCCGGACCTCCCGGTCGAGCCGGGCGGGGACGCACCCACGGGGGACTGAGCGGACCGACCACGTCCGCCGCGCGATCCCGGTCCGGCGGCCCGTGCCGCCTGCCGCCGGCCATCGTCAGCCGCGTAGAATGCGCCCGTGGCAGGCAGGAGGTCAGCGGTGAGCGTCGAGTGGTCCGCGTCGGACCCGTGGGCCGCCGGCCGAACGGAGGACTGACGTGCCGTTCCCGTTCCGCCGGAAACCCATCCAGCCGACCGAGCCAGCGCCCGCGCCCGCGCGCGGCTCGATCGCCACTCCTCCGCGAGCGTCCGAGGCGAGCCGGGCGTCCAGTGGCATCGCCTTCGACGGCCTCACCGAGGAGTGGCGGCTCATCGGGCTCATGCACGTCGAGGGCCGGCTGTCGGACGTGCTGAATCGGCGCGAGGCGATCGCGATCAGCGATGTGTCGTGGGCCCCGATCGACGGGTCGGAGGGGTTCTCGCCGGTGCCCGGGCTCAAGAGCATCGACCCGTACGATCTCATCATCGTGCTCGCCGGCGAGGGGACGCTGCCGGACCTGTCCGACGACGAGAAGGTCGCCCATCGGATCCACAAGATCCCCTACGACGTCGCGCTCGAGGTGCCGCCGTTCCGCGTCCTCGGGACGGTCTACCTCTACCCGGGCTCGGATCCCGACCGGCTCCTCGATCGCGCCAGCGAGATGTTCCTCCCGGTGACGAGTGCCCAGGCGCTGCTCGGCGATCGGGAGGTGGGCGACGCGGACGTGGATGTCGTCCTCGTCAATCGCTTCTACCTTCGCGGCGCGGCGCAGATCGACAAGCGGACGAAGCAGGCTGCCGTGCCGCTGCCGGGCCTCCCGCTCGGGGGCGCGAGCTGACGGCGAGCAACGCGGATCGCGCGGCGGCGAGCGTCAGGCCCTGACGACTTCCTTCTGCCGCCCGAAGAGCGTCCGGAGCGCCGCCTTCGCCACGCCCCCGTCCGTCGTGCCCGCGGGGTTCACGAGGCGTGTCGCCAGGTCGGCGAAGTCCTCGCTCACCTTCTCGCGGGGGAAGCGTTCGACGACCGTTCGACCTTCGTTCGCGGCTCGCACGAAATACATCCCGCCGGAGCGGATCGTGGCGAGGGCGGGCATCCCGACCGTCCGTTCCATGTCCGCGACGGAGACACCGCTGTTCGCCCGGTTGACGATCATCGCGAGGCGTTCGTGGATGCCGAGTTCGGTGGCCGCGTCGCGCAGCTGGACGGCGGCCCGGATGGCCGGAACATCCGGCGTCACCGGGACGAGGATCCGGTCGGCGCGCTCGAAGATCGCCCGGTTGAGGTCCGAGTAGCTGGGATGCAGGTCGACGATGACGTAGTCGAATCCCCGGCGGCTCGCCGCGATCGCATCGCCGACGCGGCCGGGCTCGAGGATCTCCGTGTGGAGCGGGGAGTTCGTGAGCGACACCACGCGCATCCCGTTCGGGTGCGACGCGGCGAGCTCGACGAGCGACTCGGCATGTGATCCTTCGGCCTCGTCGCGCCAGCTGTCGACGACCGTGCGGACGTTCTCGAGGGAGAGCGACGTCGATACATGGCCGGTCACGGTGTCCGCGTCGACGAGGAGGACCTTGAGGCCGCAGTTCACCTGGATGGCGGCCGAGAGGTTGGTCGCGATCGTCGTCTTCCCCACGCCGCCCTTCGGATTGAAGATCGCGAGGACCTGCGCCCGACGGTTCCACGCGGCGCTGTCGATCGGTCCGGACTCGATGATCCCGCCGCTGCCATCGTCGACCGTCTGCGAGCGGATGAGCATCGCCTCGATGCGCCAGCGGAGCGCCTCGACAGAGTACGGACGGGTGAAGTACTCGTCCGCGTCGGCCTTCGCGACGGTGAGGCGAGACGACCCGAGCGATGCGGGGGCGACGACCATGAGGGCCGGGACGGCGCGACCGGCGTCATGGAGGACCGCGTAAGCGTCCAGGGCGGCGTCGAAGTCGCGCTCGCCGTCGATGATCGCGACCGCGACGTCCCGGCGGGAGGACAGGAGGGCCTCGAGCCCTTCGGGGCCGTCGACCGCGACGGCGTCGAATCCCGCGTCGGTGAGGTAGGCGGTGACGGGCGTACGTTCGTCCGGTGGCAGGACGACCGCGATGGCGTGACGTGTCACGGCCGGCGATCAGCCTTCCGACTCGGGATCGCGGGCGGAGACGTTGAGGACGCCGTCCCCGCTGTTCGTGATCCGCGCACCGAACCCGGGCAGGCTCGGGATCGCGTCGCCGAGTCGAAGGGCGGGATCGTGGTTCACCGCGAACAGGAAGTCGCCGTCGGGCCCGGACGACACGCCGACCGAGCGGACTCCGGGCAGGCGGGTGAGGTGACGCTTGAAGCCCGCGATGCTCGAGACACTGACGAGTCCGACGACGACGATCTGGGTCGACTCGACCGGCATTGTGGCGGTCGCCTGGCGTTCGGCCGCGGGGCGCTCGGCCGCTGGATGCTGGCGCTCCGGGACGAGATCGGCCAGCCGCGCACTCAGGGCGTCGTCGTCGATGACGGCGTAGTCGCCGTTGTCGCCGACGGCTGTCGCCGCCTCTGCCTCCGCGGCGTCGGGGGCGGACGCTCCGAGGGCCTCGAGCCGCGGATCGCGGTCCCAGCCGGCGTCTGCGCCACTGTCCGTGACGGATCCCTCGGATGCGTCGACAGCGACCTCGGCGGCCCCGACCGCGATCTGGGCGGCGACCTCCGCGGCCTCGCCGGCGGCATCCACGGGCGCAGGTTCGGAGTCTTCCCGGGCGTCGTCGACGACCGCGGTCTCCGGTCCGTCTCCCGCATCCACGAGCTCCATCGCAGCGGCGCCGAGGGTGGCTTCGGCCTGCCGGTCGGGCGCGTCGGCAACGAGGGCCGGCGGGACGGTCCCGGCGACGATCTCGTCGACATCGACGGCCGAGGCGAGGAAGGTGGGCGGCTCCGGCAGGTTTCCGGCCATCGTCGCGATCCGGGTCGGGTCCTCCTCGGCGCGGAGTCGCTCGAAGAAGCGCTCCATATCGGTCTCGAACGCGGCCACTTGACCGTGGATGCGCTCGATCTCGCGTTCGATGACGGCCGCATGAAGCTCGAGGTGGTGTTCGAGTTCGGTCTTGCGTCCGCCGATCCGCACCTCGGTCTCCTCGCGGACTCGGGCGATCTCCGCCTTGGACCATTCGCGGATCGAGGCAACGTCGTCGTCGGTACGCTTGCGGAGCTCCGACACCTGGCTCGCGGAGCGACCGTGGATCTCCTCGACGAACGTCTTCGCCTCGGTTGCGAACTGGCCGAGTGTCTGGGTCCGCGCCGTCTCGGCGGCCGCCTGCATCGCCCTGGTCAGGTCGGCCAGGAGCCGGTTGGCAGGCCGTCCGACGGGGGCCGGAGCGGTCGCGCTTGCCGGCGGCACGGATCCGACGGTCTCCTCGAGAGCGACCGGGATCGCGTCCGCGGCTGGACGCTCGGCAGCTTCAGGTCCGTCGGCGTCGGCCGCGCCGGATCCGTCGAAGCCGCCATCGTCGGCGGTCGATCGCTGTTCCGAGGTCCAGGGGAGCCGGAAGCCGGCCCGCTGGTCGGTGGTCGCCATGGTAGGAGGTCGCCTCCACGTTTGGACGGTGCCGCTGGTCATCAGGGGCGTGGCCGCATCGTATGGAGCAGAGGTGGTCCGGGGCAGTCCGCTAGAGGTACCACGGTCCCGGTCCAGTGGTACCGCCAGGCCGGTTCCGCGGTCCGGCGTACCATGGCCCGATGGATCGAGTCCTCGTCCCGCTCGAGGCGCTTCGTCGGCCGGTCGATCGCCTCGGACGGCCGATCCACGACCTGCGGATCTCGGTGACGGACCGCTGCAACTTTCGCTGCGTGTACTGCATGCCCAAGGAGGTCTTCGGGCGGGACTTCGCGTTCCTGCCGCGCGATCAGGTCCTCACGTTCGAGGAGATCGAACGGCTGGCCCGCGTCTTCGTGGGCCTCGGCGCGGCGAAGCTCCGGATCACCGGCGGAGAACCGCTCGTGCGGCGCGACCTGGCGGTCCTCGTCGAGCGCCTCGCGACGATCCGGACGCCGGACGGGGGATCGGTGGACCTGACGCTGACGACGAACGGATCGGCGCTGGCGAGGCTCGCCGCCGAGCTCGCGGACGCGGGCCTGCGGCGCGTGACGGTGAGCCTGGACTCGCTCGACGACGCGACGTTCCGGATGATGAACGACGTGGATTTCCCGGTCGATCGGGTGCTCGAGGGGATCGCCGCGGCCCGCGAGGCGGGCCTGACCCCAATCAAGATCAACATGGTCGTCCGGCGCGGGCTCAACGAGTCGAGCATCGTGCCGATGGCCCGCTGGGCGCGGTCGGCGGGCGTCATCCTCCGCTTCATCGAGTACATGGACGTCGGCCACACGAACGGCTGGCGCCTCGACGATGTCGTGCCGGCCGCGGAGATCCTTGCCGCGATCGCCGCGGAGATGCCCCTCGAGGCGATGCCGCCGAATTACCGGGGCGAGGTCGCCGACCGCTGGCGGTATGCCGACGGATCGGCGGAGGTCGGCGTCATCGCGTCCGTCACCCGACCGTTCTGCGGCACCTGTACCCGCGCCCGGCTGTCCGCCGACGGAAAGCTCTACACGTGCCTGTTCGGCACTGTCGGGCACGACCTCCGCGCGCCGCTCCGCGCCGGCGGATCGGACGACGATCTGCGCGATGCGATCGCGGCCGTCTGGGGCGACCGGAGCGATCGATACTCGGAGTTGCGGACCGCTGCGACGACGGACACGCCGCGCCCGGAGATGTTCGCCCTCGGCGGCTGAGCCGGGACTGACGTGGCCGCCGATATCCACGAGTTGTCCACAGTCGCCGCGACTTCGTGGAAACCTGCGCCGAGGCCCGGCGCAAGTCGTGGATAAGCGCGTTGACCCGGCCCACCGGTCGGCCCTACTGTTGGTCTTGCCCGAAGGGGCCAGCGAGACCGGAGACCCCGAGATCACATCAAGGACCTCTGGCCAGCGCGGTCGCTTCGGGCGCTTCGTTTGTCCGCGTGTGCGCCGGCTTCACCGCCGACCCGCGTGTGGCAGCCCGGCGGGACGCGATCGGCATCCCGGTGTCGATACTCCCGTCGGGCCGACGAGGCTCCCGGACGACACCCTCCGTGCGCCGCCGTGGGCTACGCTGCATCGATGACCGACCGGCCAGCCGGAGCGCCCCTGTCCGCCGACTTTCCCGCGCCGATCCAGCCCGCGGATCAACCCGTCCGGCTCGACGCCCTCGTGGCCGCCGTGCGCGCGCGGACGGCGCTCGTGCCGCGGGTCGGGATCGTCCTCGGTTCCGGGCTTGGCGGGCTGGCGGACGACCTGCAGGAAGCGACGTCCATCCCCTTCCACGAGCTGCCAGGCTGGCCCGCGGCCACAGCGCCCGGACACGTCGGGCGTCTGCTCCTCGGTCGGCTCGACGCGACGCCGGTCGTCATGCTCCAGGGTCGGTTGCATCTCTACGAAGGCAACGATGCGGGTCTCGTCGTGCAGCCGATCCTCCTCATGGGCAGACTCGGCGCCAGCACCGTGCTCCTCACGAACGCGGCCGGCGGACTCGACCCCACGTTCGGTGCCGGCACCCTCATGGTCATCGCCGATCACATCAACATGACCGGCCGAACGCCGCTCCTCGGACAGAACGCGGATGCGATCGGCCCGCGCTTCCCGGATCTGACGGACGTGTGGAGTCCGGCGCTTCGCGGCCGTCTCCACGCGGCGGGTCGCGCCGAGGGAGTGGGGCTGCGGGAGGGCGTGTACGTCGGCCTCCTCGGGCCGAGCTATGAGACACCGGCAGAGGTGCGGATGCTCCGAGCGTGGGGTGGCGATGCGGTCGGCATGTCGACGGTGCTCGAGGCGATCGCCGCTCGCTGGGCCGGCCTCGAGGTATGCGGCGTCTCGCTCGTGACGAATTCCGGGGCCGGCTATTCGGGCCTGCCCCTGAGCCATGAGGAGGTCCTCGCGGCGGGAGCCGAAGCTGGGCCCCGCCTCGCCAGGGTGATCCGACGGTTCGTGCGCGAGCTCGGCGCGGCGGACTGACCCCCGGCCTCACCCCGGGGACCCCGCCGGATCAGCGGACGGGCAACTCCCGACCGCTCGTGCGCGCCGCGCGCGCCGACGCTGCCCACGCTCCGAGCACTCGGTCCTTGTGCGGCCGGATGGGGCAGTGCTCGTCGCGGTTGCCCATCTCGTCGCAGTAGCCGAGTGGCACGCATTTCGGGGCGAGGAAGCTGCCGAGGAACGGGCTCACCGCGAAGACCTCGTGGCGGATGAGCTGGAAGAGTCGCCGGATCTCCCACTGCGCCATCGTGCAGAGGCGGAGGCCGCTCATATGGATGAGGGCCCGCAGGTTCGCCGTCATGACGAGGTTGGTCCGGGTGGCATTCGGAAAGACGAATCGGGCGTCCTCGCCGGGGATGCCGGCCGCGACGAGATCGCCGTACAACTCGAGTGACCCCTCGATCTGGCCCTCGTACCGTTCGCGGAGCTCCGGGTCGGCGTCCTCGAGTGTCGCCGGCAACATCGTCGAGGCACCCTTGAACTTCACGTACCGCTGGCTCTGCTGGTCGAATGCCACTCCGGCGCGATGGCGGACCAGCTGATGCGACAGCGTCCTCGACACCCCGCTGATGCCGAACGTGAACACGATGTGTTCGATCGTCGAGCCGTGTCCGGACTCGATCACCCCCTTGATGAGCCGCTCCTGCTTCGCGGCCTCGATATCGCCGGAGGCGGCGCGGCGGAAGATCTCATCGGGCTCCATCTCCGAGTAGCACGTCCGGCAGGCGGTGTAGATGAGCGGGACGTAGTACCGCTCGACGATCTCGCGGTCCGGGAAGAGGAGGGTCGCCTTCATGCCGAGCTCGCGGCGGCCGGGATTGCGAGGGATCGCCGTCTTCGCGCGCTGCCCCCCTGCAGGCGGCGTGGGAACAGGCGGGTCGGCGGCGCGCGAGGTCATCGTCCGGTGAGTCTACCCGGGTCGACGGTGCGCGGCTGCCGCCGCATGGAAGGCTGTCCAGGCGCGTGTGACGCGTCGGCACAGCTCAATGGCTCGCATCCTCGGTCACCGCCCGGAGCCGCGTCGCGACCCCCCGCAGGATCGCCAGTGCGACGCCCGGCTGCTCGGCGAGGATCGTCTCGAGATCCCATGACGCGAGGGCGAGGAGGTCGCTCGGCTCGTCCGCGACGACGGCGGCGACCCGCGGACCGCGATCGAGGAGCGACAGCTCGCCGAAGAAGCCGCCGGGCTCGATCGTCGCGAGGAGCCGGCCGTCTCGAACCACCCGCACCCGACCGTTGACGACGAGGAAGAACCCGGTCCCGACCTCTCCCTGCCGGGCGATCGTGCGGTCGGCCTCGAACCTCACGGTCGAGGCCGCATCGGCGATCGCGGCGAGCCCGGCGTCCGGGACGCCCTCGAAGAGTGCCACGCTCCGCAGGAGGCGGATCCGATCCGCCCTGGACAGCTCCGTCATCGGCCGATCCTCTCGTCCGGTCCGCTCAGCGGCCGCGTCGCGCGGACGCGCTCCGTATACGATGGCAGACCGAGGGTCCGCCGGGTAGCCCCGACCCGACGTCGCACGGAGGCGGCATGGCCAGCAGCGACGAGATCGCCGATACGCTCGCGGGATTCGCCCTCTTCGCCGACCTCTCCTCGGCTGCGCTCGAGGCGGTGGCCCACACGTTCGAGGAGACGTGGTACCCGGAGGGTGAGCGGATCCTCCGCCAGGGCCTCACGGGTTCGGCGTTCTTCGTCATCCTCGAGGGCGAGGCGGCGATCGTCGTCGACGGCTCGCGGCGGGCGACCCTGGGGCGTGGAGAATTCTTCGGCGAGGTGTCGATCCTCCTCGGCGAGCCACCGGTGGCGGACGTCGTCGCCCTCCGGCCGATGCGCTGCCTCGTCCTCGCCGGCCCGGCGGTCGAGGCGTTCCTCGTCAGCCAGCCGCGGGTCATGTACCGGATGCTCCAGGCGCAGGCGCGCCGGTTGCGGAACGCGAACCGGTGGCGCAGCTGATCGAGCGGCCGTTCGCACCCGGCGACTATCCGGTCGTCGTCGTGGGGAGCGGCCCGGGCGGCCTTCAGGTCTCCGCGGCACTCACCGGATACGGCATCGACCACGCGGTCATCTCGGCCGATCCGGCGCCCGGCGGGATGTTCCGCCGCTGGCCGTTCTTCCAGCGCCTCCTCTCGTGGACGAAGCCGTACTCGCCCGCGAGACGCTCGGATCGGGCGTTCGAGCGATACGACTGGAACTCGCTCGTCTCGGACGACCCGGCGCTTCGCGCCCTCCAGGTGGACCTCATGGACGGCTCGTCCGAGTTCCCGTCGCGACCGGAGATGGAGGCGAATCTCGCCACGTTCGCCGAGCGTTCGCGGGTCCGCGTCCGATACGGCTGCCGCTGGGAATCGACCCGCCGGGAGGAGGATGCGGACGGAGTCCGGTTCGTCCTCGCGACGTCGGACGGCGAGTATCGCTGCCGGGTCGCCGTCTTCGCCGTCGGGGTCGCCGAACCGTGGCGGCCGTCCACGCCGGGGATGGAGCTCGTCGCCCACTACGCGGACACGCGGCCGGCGGCGACCTACGCGGACCGCCGGATCTTCATCGTCGGCAAGCAGAACAGCGGGTTCGAGCTCGCCTCTGGGCTCCTCCAGTGGGCGCGTCGGATCGTCCTCGCCTCGCCGTCGCCGGCCAGGCTCTCCGTCAACACCCGCTCGCTCGTCGGTGTGCGAGCCCGCTACGTCCAGCCGTTCGAGGACCACAACCTCGGCGGGGGTGTCTCGATCCTCGACGCGGCGATCGAGTCGATCGAGTGCGCCGGTGATGGATTCCGCGTCCGGCTGCGACGGACAGACGGCGGCTCGGCACTTGTCGTGGACACGGACGAGGTGATCGCCGCGACCGGCTTCGTCACTCCGCTCGGCGACCTTCCGGAGCTCGGCGTGGCGACGTTCGGCCAGAGCCGCCTGCCCGCCCAGACGCCGTACTGGGAGAGTGCGACGGTGCCCGGCATCTCCTTCGCCGGCACCATCAGCCAGGGAGCCGCCGGCCTCCGGAAGCACGGCATCCCGGCGAACTCCGGGGCGGTGCACGGACACCGCTACAACGCCCGGGTCCTCGCCCGGCACCTCGCCGAGACGCGGTTCGGCCGCTCGGTGCCGCGGCCGACGGTGGCGCCGCGGGATGCGCTCGCGTTCTGCCTGGACGAGCTGAGCGGCGGTCCGGAGCTGTTCCATCAGCGGGCGTATCTCGCCCGCGTCCTCAGCGCCGCACCCGAGGACGGGATCCGCGATGAGGGGATCGTGCCGCTCACCACGTTCCTCGACGGTCCGGGGCCGGACGGACTCGCCCTGACGATCGAGGCGGATGGCAGCGGAGCGATCTATCCGGTGTGTTACGTGCGTCGCTCCGGCGATGTCGTCGAGCATCGATTGGCGCCGCATCCGCTCCTCGACTTCACGACGATCGAGCATCGACGGGCGCTGTCCGACAGCCTTGCGAGCCTCGGCATCCGGTAGCGTCGCGCCGGCGCCCACGGCGATGGGCGACCGCTCGGACGACGCCGACATCGCGCCGCGACCGCCCGGACGTGCCGGCGATGCACGCGGTGGTGCATCCGTGTACGGTTCACCGATGCACCAGAGCGAACTCGACGCCACATGCCCCACGGTGTCGCCGGATCCCGTATCTGCGTTCCTCGACGGACCGCTCGCCCGTCACCGCCCGGCCTGAGCGCACCCCCGGAGGGACCGGCGTCCGGGTCCCGAGCGGGGCCGAACGGTGAGCGGCGCGTTCATCGCCCGCGTCTTCGCCGGCTACGGCGTCGCGATCCCGGTCGGCGCGATCGCCGTCCTGATCCTCGACGCGGCGATCCGGCACGGCTTCCGGATCGGGGCAGCCGCCGGGGCCGGGGCGGCGACGGCCGACGCCGTGTATGCGGCCCTCGCCGCGCTTGCGGGTGCGGCGATCGCGGCGCTCATCGATCCGGTGCAGACCGAGCTTCGGGTGCTCGCGGTCGTCATCCTCGTCCTGATCGCCGCACGCGGCCTGCTGGCGGTCCGATCGGGCGGCGCCGCCTCCCCTGGCGGTCCGCAGACGCCATCAGGCGGGCGCCGGACATATCTGCGTTTCCTCGGCCTGACGATCGTGAACCCGACCACGGTTGTCTACTTCGCGGCGCTCATCGTGGGCCTGCCGACGATCGGCGCTACGGCGTCCGAGCGGGCGGCGTTCGTCGTGGGCGCGGCGCTCGCATCGCTGTCCTGGCAGACGCTCCTCGCCTCGATCGGCTCGTTCGCCCATGGCCGGCTCTCGCCGCGGGCCCGTCTCGCGACGAGCCTCGTCGGGAACCTCATCGTCCTCGCCTTCGCCGCGAACATCGCCCGTGGCATCGCGTTCGGTTGACCGCGTTCAGGGCCGGCCGGCGGCCCGCAGGAGCACGACGTCACGGTGGACGCGGCAGAGGAGGTCGACGAGCTCGATCCGGTCGCCCGCGATCACCGGATCGGACCCGACCGCGATCGCCCCGTGACGCTCGAGGAGCACCGCGTTCGGCGGCTCGAGTCGGCCATCCGGGCCCCGATCGGTGAGCGCAGCGACCACCCTGGCGGCGAGTCGGTCGCTGCCCGGTACCTCCAATGGAACGAACGGCAGCCGGCCGAGGAACCGTGCCGTCTCCGGCAGGTCCGCCGGGTCCGGCAGGAGGCCGACGATCGTGAGGGCCAGCGAAGCCGCGAGGTGAGCGTGGACGATCGCGCGGACGTCCGGCCGGGCGGCATAGATCGCCCGGTGGATCGCGATGTCCGAGCTCGGCCGCGCCGCTCCGCGCCCACCTGCGACCGGCGGCCCGACCTGGGCGGCGAAGGGCACGACGATGGCATCCGTCGGGTCGAGGGCGTCCTTCCGGCGGCCCGACGGAGTGATGAGGATCCCGTCCTTCGTCCGCACGGAGAGATTGCCCTCGCTCGCCACGATCAGTCCGCGAGCGCCGAGCCGTGCGCCCGCGGCGACGAGGGCGGACCGGTGGGCGGCATATGGATCCATGCGGGGCATCGTCGCACACCGCCGCCTCGATCCGTCGTCTAGCATCCATCCGCGGGGCGGCTGTCGCCCCGGCCATCCAGCCGAGGACGATGCACGATGTCCGCTGCCTCGATCGCCGCCGCGAGTGCGATCCCGACCGCCGATGGACCCGCCATCGAGACCGACGGCCTGGCGAAGCGATACGGTCGGACGGTCGCCCTCGCCGGCCTGACGATGCGCGTGCGCCGCGGCCAGGTGTTCGGGTTCCTCGGCCCGAACGGCGCCGGCAAGACCACCGCGGTCAAGCTCCTGCTCGGTCTGGCGCGTCCCTCGGGCGGCTCCGGGCGGCTCCTCGGGGCGCCGATCGGCGATCGGAGGACGCGCGCCCGGGTTGGCTACCTGCCCGAGCTCTTCCGCTACCAGTCGTGGCTCACGGCGCGCGACGTCCTCGGCCTCCACGCCGATCTCGCCGGCCTCGCATCGTCGGAACGGCTGCACGCCATCGACGACGCCCTCGGCACCGTCGGCCTCGCCGATCGCGGCACGGACCGGGTCGGGACGTTCTCGAAGGGGATGCAGCAGCGACTCGGGCTCGGCGTCGCGCTCCTCGGCCGGCCGGCGATCGTCTTCCTCGACGAGCCGACGTCGGCCCTCGATCCGGTCGGGCGTCAGGACGTACGGGCGATCATCCACGCTCTCCGCGAGCGAGGCACGACCGTCTTCCTCAACTCCCACCTCCTCACGGAGGTGGAGCGGGTCTGCGACGAGGTCGCGATCGTCGACCGCGGGCGGGTCATCGCCGCCGGTCCGCTCGCCGATCTGCTCGGCGACGCGACCGTCCGGATCCGGACCAGCGGCGATCGGTCCGTCGTGCGGACCGCCCTCGAGGGGTTCGGCGCGATCGCCGAAGATCCGCCGTGGACGGTCGTCCGCGGCTGTCCGATCGAACGGGTGCCGGAGCTCGTGGCGGCGCTCGTCGCCGTCGGCGCGCCGATCTACGGCGTGGAGGCCGGTCGCGAGACACTCGAGGAGCGGTTCCTCGAGCTCCTCGGCCACGGCGCGACCGCCGGACCGGGGTCTCCCGGGGCCGCGGACCCCGAGTCCACGGCGGCCGCCGGTGGGGCGGCTCGATGAACGTCCTCCTCATCGCCCGGCTCACGCTCCTCGAGGCACTCCGGCGGCGGCTTCTCTGGGCGCTCATCACCCTCACGGTCGTGGTCGTCGTGCTCACCGGCATCGCCTTCGGGCTGCTCGTGGACAACGCCCACAGTCACGGCGTGAGCGAACTCGAGCTCATCGTCGGCGTGAGTCAGGTGCTCATCCTCGTGGCGTTCATGTTCAGCTTCGTCCTCGCCATGACGGCGGCGTTCCTCGGCGCGCCGGCCATCGCCTCGGACCTCGACACGGGGGTCCTCCTCGCGATCGCGGCGCGGCCGCTCCGGCGGGCGGACATCATCCTGGGCAAGTGGCTCGGACTGGCGGCGATCGCACTCGGCTACGCCGTCCTCGCCGGCCTGTCGGAGGTGGCGGTGGTCCGTCTCGTCAGCGGCTACGCGCCACCGGACCCACTGGGGGCATCGCTCTTCCTCGGCGCCCAGGCGATCGTCCTCCTCAGCGTCGCGATCCTCCTGTCCACCCGACTCCCGGCCATCGCCGGTGGGGCCGTCGCCGTCGTCCTCTTCGGCCTGTCATGGATGGCCGGGGTGATGGCGAATGTCGCATCCGTCCTCGGCCTCGACTCGCTCGCCGCGACGGCCCAGTCGAGCCGGTTCCTCCTTCCGCTCGACGGCCTGTGGCGGGGCACGGTCTTCGCGCTCGAACCGCCGGCCGCGATCCTCGCCCTCGGCGGGGCGGGGAGGGGCGTCGGGCGGGTCGCCACGAGCAACCCGTTCTTCGCGGCGTCCGGCCCGGAGCCGTCGTTCCTCTTCTACGCCGTTCTGTGGGTCGCCGTCGTCCTCGGCCTCGCGATCCTCTCGTTCCGCCGCCGCGAGATCTGAGCCGCGCGAGTCGGGGCTGCGCAGGTCAGCCGGGACCGAGGTAGCGGAAGCAGCCCGGAAGGTGGTCGTCCACGAGGCCGACGCTCTGCATGAAGGCGTACACGATCGTCGGTCCGACGAAGCGGAAGCCACGCCGCTGGAGATCCGCCGAGAGCGCCCGCGCCACCGTGGTCGTGGCCGGGATGTCGGCCGTCGTGGAGCCGGGCGCTCGCCGCTGCGGGGCCGCGGGCACCCGCGCGGCGAGGTACCCGTCGAACGACCCGTCCGTCGCGGCCACCGCGAGGAAGGCCGCTGCGTTCGCGATCGTCGCCTCGATCTTGGCCCGATTGCGGACGATGCCGGCGTCGGCAATCAGCCGATCGCGATCAAGCCGCCCGAAGGCCGCCACCGTGGCTGGATCGAAGTCGCGGAACGCGGCGCGGAAGGCGGCTCGCTTGTGGAGGATCGTCGACCACGAGAGGCCGGCCTGGAACGATTCAAGGGCGAGCCGCTCGAAGAGGGCGATGTCGTCGTGGACGGGGACGCCCCACTCGGTGTCGTGGTATGCCGTCATCGCCTGGTCCGGGCGGGTCGCGTCGGGCTCGGCCCACGGACACCGGGTCCGGGCCGGCCGCGTCGGATCCAGCGCCGATGTTGCTGCCACCGTCTCACTCCCGCTCGGTCCCCGGGGAGCCTACCGCAACCGCCCGGATCGCTGGTCGGTCAGTGCAGTCGGTCAGCGCACCTGGTAGAGCTCGCGGGGCGTGGGGAAGCTGTTCGCGTTGTACGGCGTCGGGTTGGCGGCTGATGAGACAGCCCACAGGCCGGGCAGATTGAACTGCCACGTGAGTCGCGCGAGCCCGGCCGCATCGGCGACGACGCTCCGCGTCGCGTAGAGGCTCCAGCGACCGCCGAGGAACCGCTCGATCCGATAGCTGATCGTGGCCGGAGCGAGCTCCGGTCGGGCCGGCCGGACGGTCGTCGTGAATGACACTGGGGCATTCCGCACGGCCGAGCTCACCCTTCCGTACGTCGTCGGCCGCAGCAGCGCGATCTGGCGGACGACGGTCCGGACGGTCGCGCTGACAGCCGCGGGCAGATCCGCGGCACCGCCGAAGACGACCCGGTAGTAGAGGTTCGTCGCCGGGCGATAGGCGAGGGAGGCGCGTCCCGACGCATCCGTGACGAGGTTCGCGATGGTCGACCAGGCGACGCCGTCGCGTGTCCCCTGGAGGGCGAACGCGCGGTTCGCACCGCTGCCGACGAACTGCACCGTGAGGGTGATGCCGCTCGACCAGGTGATGACCGGCGCGGAGGTGGTGAGTGCGATGGCGGTCGAGGGGGACGACACGGTGACGACCGCCGGCGGTTCCTGTCCGAGCGGGGGCTGGCCGGGGGACGTGGTCGGAGTCGGGGTCGGCTGGCCGGGGGACGTGGTCGGAGTCGGAGTCGGCGTCGGCGTCGTGCCGGGGGCCCCGGCGACGATCGCGCAACCGGCGAGCGTCGGCATCCCCACCGCCGGCTGCGGTCCGGGCGGGCAGACGTCCGGCAGCGGCGAGGTCGCGACGAGCGTGCTCCACATATATGGATCCGTGGCCGGGGTGTACCGATTGAAGACGGTCCGGAAGATCTCGCCGGAGACGGTCTGCATCCCGAGGGAGCCGCTGAGCGTCACGCTGATGAGCCGCCCGGAGACACCGCGGTTCGAGAGGTCGAGGGAGGCGAGCGTACCGACGTTGGTCCGTGGATCCGCGCCGAAGACGGCCGAGAGCTGGTCGTTCGTGTACGTCGCGGTCTGCCACGACGCCTGGGGCGACGTCGCGTCGTAGGCCGAGCCATCGGGGGCCCGATCCGGGGAGCCGCGGAGATAGCTGATCGGCTGGCCGTACACCGTCCCGGCGTCACTCACGTAGACGTTCTCGTTGTTCTCCGTCGCCCCGCCGTCGGAGGAATGGAATAGCGCCATGACGACCGTCGAGCCGGACATGAGGACCTGTCCCGCGGTCGCCGTGACGGCAGCCTGTGCCTGAGCCGACTCGCCGAACACCCCGCGGTAGACCTGCGAGCGCGTGTCGTCGTAGACGTCCCACGTCCCGCTCGCCGGGTGGAGGTGCGCCGCGGCGAAGCTCCGGGCGGCGATCGCCTGGGCGTTGAGCGCCTCGGACGGCCAGGAAGCCGGCATCTCGCAGGTCACGACGCCGAGGAGATACGTGTCGAGCGTGGTCTCGTCGATCGCGGTGACGCTGCCGCCGGTCGATCCGATGAGCAGGATGGCGCCGCGATACGTGTCGTAGTAGCTCGGCTTGAACCAGACCTGGAGAACCGTCGTCGTCGCCGAGGGCTGGATCCGGACGCTCGGACCGACCGGAGCCGTTGCAAGGACGGTGCCGTCCGCCGCGGCGATCGTCAGCTGCCACGTGACCGTGGGACCGGCGGACGGGGTCATCGTCGCCGAAGCCTCGGCGGGCCACGTTCCCGGCAGCCCGTCGACGGTCCACGTGCCGCCGTGAGCCACGACCTTCGCGGGACGCGCGGCGGTCGGGGTGAAGCCGTCGACGACGAGGATTCGGATCGGGGTCGTGGGATCGATCGCCCCGAGCGTCGTGTTCTGGTAGTACTGGGCGAGGATCTGCGGGGCGGTCTGGCCGGCGAGAGCCCGTCCGCGCGCCCCGTACTGCGAGAGACCCAGGCCGTGTCCGTATCCACGGCCGTAGAACGTGACGGTCGCCCCCGGCTGCGGCATCGCGCCCGGGACCGCCGCGACGCGCGAGGGTGCAGCAGCGATGGCGGTGAGCGCGACGGCGATGGCGATGAAGAGTGGCGCGATGGGATCGCCGGAGCGGGTCCCGCGTCGGTGCATGTGTTCAACCTCGATATGGCCGGGGCCGGGAGCGTGCGCCACCGGACGGCGCCCCGGCCATGGCCCAACCCTCCCAACCGCACCCCATCCGAACGGACCACTGCACGGCCGGGTGCTCGGTTACGCTGCGATGATGCATCCCCCTGTCCAGCTCGTCATCGGCCACGGTGCGTCCGGCTCGGCCGCGACGATGGAACCGTTCGCTGCCGGCCTCCGGATGCGGGGCATCACGGCCCGCGCGATCGACCTGCCGAAGCGGCGCGCCGAGGACGCTGTTGCTGCCCTGATGGCGCTGGCGCCGCCCGGTCCGGGAGTCGTCGTGGCCGGACATTCGTACGGGGGGCGAGTGGCCAGCCTCGCCGCGGCCGAGGCGTCCTACCGCGGCCTCGTCTGCTTCTCCTATCCGCTGCACCGGCCGGGATCGCCGGACGTGCTCCGGACCGCGCATTGGCCGGCGATCTCGTGTCCGGTGCTCCTCCTCTCGGGTGAGTCCGACCCCTTCGCGCGGATCGACCTGCTGCGAGCGGTGGTCGGGCTGCTGCCGCAGGCCGAGCTCGTCACGTATCCGCGGCTCGGCCATTCGCTCCTGCCCGTCCTCGACGTCGCCCTCGACCAGGTCGCCCGATTCGTGCGCGCGTTGCCGGTGCCCTGATCGCAGCGCCGCCGACCAGGCGCCGACGCGATCCGACCAGGCCCCGACGCGATCCGTCCTCCGGTCCGTCGTGACGGCCGTCAGCCTCGCGTCGCTGCGCCGCCTCGGCGCGGACGAGAACCGGCGCCGGTGCCCTCGCTGCCCGATCGCCGCGCGCCTCGGGCCGGCGGCGGGTCATCGCGATCGCGGACGGGGATGAAGCCGTCCTCGACCATCCATGGGATCGCATGTCGGAGGAGCCGCTGGATGCCGCGAAGGTACTCCGCCTCGTCGAGCGACACGAGGGAGATCGCCTCCCCGCTCGCGCCCGCCCGGCCGGTCCGTCCGATGCGGTGGATGTAGTCCTGCGGATGCGGTGGCAGCTCGAAGTTCACGACGTGTGGGAGGTCCTCGATGTCGAGGCCGCGCGCCGCGACGTCGGTCGCGACGAGAACCCGGATCTCGCCGTTCTTGAACCCTTCGAGCGCCCGTGTCCGTTCCGGCTGCGTACGATCGCTGTGGATCGCGACGGCCTGGATCCCCTCTCGGTCCAGTCGGCCGGCAAGCCGCGATGCGGCGATCTTCGTCCGGGTGAAGACGAGCACCTGACGCATGTCGTCGCGGCGGATGAGATGTGCAAGGAGCGCTTCCTTCCGGTCGCGGTCCACCGGGTAGACGATCTGGCGGATGGCCTCGAGCGTCGTGTTCCGCGGCGCGACCTCGACGGTCGCCGGATGGTGCATGAAGGTCGCCGAGAGCGAGCGGACCTCGTCGTTGAAGGTCGCCGAGAAAAGGAGGTTCTGCCGCCGTTCCGGGAGGAGGGCGAGGATCCTCCGGATGTCCGGGATGAACCCCATGTCGAGCATCCGGTCCGCCTCGTCGAGGACGAGGATCTCCACCTGGCCGAGGTTCGCCGTCCGCTGGCCGACATGGTCGAGCAGCCGGCCAGGCGTGGCCACGAGGAGTTCGACACCGGCCCGAAGCTCCTTGAGCTGCGGCTCGATCGGTACTCCTCCGTAGACGCTCGCCACGCGGAGCGGGACGTAGCGGCCGTAGTCGGCCGCCATCGTCTCCACCTGCATGCACAGCTCACGGGTCGGGGTGAGGACGAGTGCCCGGACCGGGTGCCTGGCGGGTGAGAAGCTCGTGTTCGCGTGGAAGCGCAGCCGCTCGAAGATCGGCAGGACGAACGCCGCGGTCTTGCCCGTCCCCGTCTGCGCCGCGGCGAGCAGGTCGCGACCTTCGAGGATGAGCGGGATCGCCTGGGTCTGGATCGGCGTCGGGGCAGTGTACCCCTCCTCGGCTACGGCGCGGAGGAGGTCGGATGAGAGGCCGAGGGTATCGAAGGACAAGCAGCGGGCTCCGGGCGGCGTGGGCGCGGGTCGCCGGGCGCGCCGGATCGACCACCGCGGAGTCTACCGGAACGGCGCACGAGCACGGGGCGCGGGTGTGCGACGGTCCGTCAGGGTGAGACCCCGACCGACAGACCCCGGAGCAGCTGAGCTGACCGACGATGTCCTGCCCGCGCCCCCTCGTTCCCGCCGAATGCTCCTCAAGGGGTCGTTCGTCAGTCGGTTCCGGGCGAGTGGTCACCACCCGAACAGATGCCGGGTTCCGGGACCGGAAGACGAGACCGACCACGCACGAAGTCGTCGCCCGCCGCAGAAGCGGGTCGTTCGGTGGTCGACCAACGCCCGCCTGACGCACATCTGACAGTTTCAGCCGGTCTCGAGGCAGACGCCGCCAGCCGCCGCCGCCGCAGCCGGCTGGCGCAGCCGCAGTCGGCGGGGGCATCCGCCAGCCGCCGCCGCCGCTCCACTCGCGCCATCCGCTCGCGGTCCGGCGGTCGACGGGGCTTCGCTGCGGTACCATCCCAGCCATGTCGACGACCGCTCCGATCAGCCTGCCGTTCAGCGGCAACGATGAGGCCGATCGTCTCATCGCGGCGAATCCGCTCGCCCTCCTCGTCGGCTTCGTCCTCGACCAGCAGGTCACGGTGCAGAAGGCGTTCAGCGGACCGCTGGAGATCCAGCGCCGGACCGGCACGCTCGATGCGGCGACGCTCGCGAACATGGATCCGGAGGCGTTCGCCGAGATCTTCCGCCAGCGGCCCGCGATCCACCGCTTCCCGGGTTCGATGGCGGGCAAGGTGCAGGCGCTCTGCGCCGCCGTCGCCCACGAGCACGGCAACGACGCTGCCAGCATCTGGCGCGACGCCCACGATGCCCGGGACCTCGAGCGGCGCCTCCTCGCGCTGCCGGGGATCGGTCCGATGAAGGCGAAGACGATCCTCGCCGTGCTCGGCAAGCGGTTCGGGATCAAGCCCGCCGGTTGGGCCGAGGTGGCGCCGGAGCACCCGACCCTCGGCGACGTGGACTCGGCGGAGGCGCTCGCCCGGTATCAGGCGGGCAAGCGCGCCCACAAGGCCGCGCTCCGGGCGGGTGGTTCCGCACGGGACGCCGGGATCGCCGCGATGGAGGCGGGCGAGGGCTGAGGTCGCGTCGAGCGATCGATCAACCGCGTGCATGACCCACCTGCGCGGAACTGGCGTATGATGGTTGCGTCGTCAACCACAAAGGGCCAGACCGGCCCTGGTCGCCGAAGAGGTCCCGCAGCGCTCCCATGGACACCACCGTCTCCGCCGCCCTCCATCAGCCGCAGGTCATCGACATCACGACCATCGGTCGTCGCAGCGGTGAGCCGCGCCGGATCGAGATCGTCTTCCACGTCATCGATGGCCACTGGTACATCTCCGGGATGGTCGGTCGTGCGCGAGCCTGGCTCGCCAACATCGAGGCGGACCCGCGCATCACGTTCCACCTGAAGCGCGCAGTGGCGGCGGACGTTCCGGCCCTCGCCCGTCCGATCACGGACGAGGCGGAACGGCGGACGATCTTCCGCGAGATCGTCAAGACGTGGACGAACCAGGATCTCGAGGCGATGGTCGCCTCGTCGCCGCTCATCGAGGTGACGTTCCCGGACCTCGCCGCGTAGTCCGGCGGCCGCCCGGGGCGCGATGGCGCGAGGGGGCATATCCTCCGCCGATGAACCTCCGTCGCTTCCTCGCCTTGCCGCCGCCGACCACCTCCTCGGATCTATCCGACGTTGCCGCCGGCCCCGACGCCACATCCGGGCTCGAGGGGCTCCGTCCCGACGATCCAGAGGCCGCCGCCGTGCGCCGGATCGTCGCCCGGCTCGAGGCGATGCCGCCGGACCACGCGCGCCACCTCGCGTCGTACGCGTACATCCTCGCCCGGGCGGCTGCGGCCGAGTTCGACATCAGCGACGCGGAGACACGGACGATCGAGCGGCTCCTCGTCGAGCATGGCGACGTGAACGAGTCGCAGGCCGTCGTCGTCGCGGAGATCGCGAAGAGCATGGCGCGACTCGTCGGCGGCACGGAGGACTACCTCGTAACGCGCGACTTCGCCGAGCGATCCACGCCGGAGGAGCGCCTTGGCCTATTGCGCGCCTGCTTCGTCGTCGGTGCGGCGGATGAGTCCATCACGGCGAGCGAATCGTCGGTCCTCAACGAGATCGCGAACGAGCTCGGCGTGGACGCGGTCGCGGCGACGGCCCTTCGAGCCGAATTCGCGGACCGGTTCTCTGCCCTCCAGGCGCTGCGCCGGGGCCGTTGAGCGGTCGCCGGGCGGCGCCACCGCCCGTGCCCGGTGTGGCCACGGTAGTTGACAGTGCAACTACTATGGTGCAGATGACCATCCTGCAACGGACCGCCCACTGATGCCCGCCGCCACTGTCTCCAACCTGCTCGTCCTGCCCCGCGTCCCGCGGCCCGATCCGGCTCACACCCGGTACCGCCCGGTGATCCAGGTCATCACGGCGCCGTCGCTCCTGGAGGGCGAGGGATTCCCGGTCCGCCGCCCGTTCCCGGGCCCGTACGGCAACCTCGCCGATCCGTTCCTCCTCCTCGATCACATGGGGGCCGTGGAATACGCTCCGTACGAGGCGAAGGGCGCTCCCTGGCACCCACACCGTGGGTTCGAAACGGTCACCTACATCATCGACGGGGCATTCCGCCACAAGGATTCGAACGGCGGCGGCGGCCTCATCACGGACGGGGCCACCCAATGGATGACCGCCGGCGCCGGCATCCTCCACGACGAGATGCCGACCGAGGAGCTCATCGTCTCGGGCGGCCTCTTCCACGGCATCCAGCTCTGGGTGAACCTGCCGGCTGCGCAGAAGTTCGCGCCGCCGCGCTACCAGGACATCGGTCCGGATCGGGTCGCGCTCCTCGCCTCCGACGACGGAGGCGCCCTCATCCGGGTGATCGCCGGCGAGGTCGCCGGCCACGCCGGTCCGGGCGTCACGTACACCCCGATCGCGTACGCCCACGCGACGATCACGCCGGGCGCGCGTCTCGAGACGGCCTGGCCCGTGGAGTTCAACGCACTCGTCTACGTCCTGTCGGGTCGCGGGTCCGTCGGGCCGGATGCTCGCCCGATCCGCGAGGGCCAGCTCGCGGTCTTCGGCGATGGGGACGCCGTGAGCGTCGCCGCGGACGCCTCCCAGGACCGCCGCACGCCGGATCTCGAGATCCTCCTGCTCGGCGGACGGCCGATCCGGGAGCCGGTCGTGAGCTACGGCCCGTTCGTCATGAACACCCGCGAGGAGATCCTCCAGGCCGTCCGCGACTACCAGGCCGGCCGGATGGGGATCATCCCGGCGGAGTACCTCCACGGGCTCGCCCGCTGAGCGAAGCGAGAACCGGTCGAGGGCTCCGCGCGGCCGGCCGAGGTTGAGGTCCCCTCAGGGACGGGTCGAACCCTCGTTGCCGCGGTCGAGGAGGAACCGCTCGATCTCGGAGATCAGCTCGTCACCGGCGGGCAGGCGCTGCTCGTCCACCATCGCCTGGAGCCGTTCGACGTACGACTTCGTTGAGTCGTCCGACGCGGCGGCCGCGTCGAGGCGCGTCCGGAGCAGACGTGCCTCCTTGCGGAGCACCGGCGCCGGGATGTCCACCTCGAGGTGTCGCTCGACCGCGCGAAGCAGGGCGAGCGCCGCGACCGGATAGGGACCCGAGACGTAGTGGGGGATCTGGGCGAAGTAGCCCACCGCCGCCGCGCCGGACCGGGCGACGGACATCTCGAGCACGGAGAGCGCCGCGGCCGGGACGCGGAGGAGACCGTCCGGTCCAGGCTGGACCTCGCCGCGAAGCAGTCCCGGGCGGGAGGTCGTGCCGAGGATCGGGACCGGTCGGGTGTGCGGCACGGCCGCCGGGATCGCACCGAGACTCACCCAGCCCTCGACGCCCAGCCGCTCGACGAGCTCGAGGACCGCCTCAGAAAACTCGTGCCAGCGGAAATCGGGTTCGGCACCGCTGAGGACCAGGACATCCCGTTCCCCGAGCCGGACCCGCCGCAGCGTCAGCTCCGGCCAGGTGAGCTCGGCCAGACGTCCGTCGGAGATCTCGAGCGTGGGACGACGGGACCGGAAGTCGAAGAGCGCGTCGCCGTCGAATTCAGCGAGGATCGAGCCCCGCTCGGCGATCTGGCTCGCCGCGGTCGTCGCGGCGCTCCCGGCGTCGATCCAGCCGTCGAACGCCGCCACGACCGTCGGTGCGATGAGGTCCGGGTGATCGAGGAGGCGGTACAGGGCCACCCCCACAGGATATCGGGTCGCCGTTCGCCGGTCGCCCGACCCGGTCGGGCATCGGTCGCTCGCGAATCCGCGTTCATTCGGTCGCGGGAACACCTTCGGTCGCGGGGCTTGACAGGGTCGCGCGCCGGGCGTATATATCGTGCTGCGATATATCGTACACCGCTACAGAAGGAGGACGGTCACCGATGGCGCCGACGCTCCCCGAGCTCGGCCGGTTCGCCGAGCCGGCGCTTCTCATCCTCGTCAGCCTGAGCGCCGGTCCGAACCACGGCTACGCGATCATGACGGACGTGGAGGCCGCGACGGGCCGCCCGCTGGGCCCGGGGACTCTCTATGCCGCGCTTGCCCGGCTCGAGGACCGCGGCCTCGTCGAGGCTCTCCCCGCGGTCGACCGGCGGCGCCCGTATCGGCTCACGGCGGTCGGGGAGACGAGTCTCGCCGACCAGCTCCAGCAGCTCGCCGACTTCGCCGCGCTCGGCCTCCGCCGGCTCGGAGCGGCGGCCCGATGATCGGGCTTCTCGTCCGGCTCTATCCGGCCCGCTGGCGCGCCCGCTATGGCGATGAGTTCGAGGCGCTCCTCGGTGAGCGGCGGCTCGGTCCCTTCGACGTCGCGGACGTGCTCCTCGGCGCGATCGACGCTCACCTTCGTCGAGGCGGGGTCGCCTCCGCCTCGAATGACAGAAAGGGACTCTCGATGTCAATCCGTCTCGGTGGCGCCGCTGCGATGGTCGGCGGGCTCCTCTGGTTCGTCGGCCTCGGAACGGCCTCCGTGCTGGGCGAGAGCTGGGCGGTCCCGGGGATGACCATGCTCCTGCTCGCTTCGATCGCCTTGCTCGTCGGACTCGTCGGCCTGTCGGCGTTCCAGGCTCGCAGCGATCCCGCGATCGTGTGGGCGGGGTTCGCCGTGCCTGCCGTCGGCGCGGTCGCCTCGATCGTCGGCATCGTTCTCATGGCGACCGCCGGGGACGCGCCGGTCATCGCCGGGTTCTCGGGATGGGCGATCTGGGCGCTCGGGCTCGTCGGCCTCATGATCGGCTCCATCCTCTTCGCGATCGCGACGTGGCGAACGGCCGCCCTCTCGCGCTCGGCCGCCGCCCTCCTTGGCGTCGGGTCGACCCTCTGCGTCGCGATCGCCGGCTTCGGCTTCGCCGGCGGGCTCGTGCTCGAAGGCCTGTTCATCGGCCTCTTCGCGCTCACCTTCTCCGCCGGCTGGATCGCGCTCGGATGGGACGCCGTCCGGCGCGACCGGCCCTCCCTCGCCAGCGGATCGTTCTGAGCGCCCGTCGGCGATCCGCTCGGGGAGGGGTTGACGCGGGTCCGGCCCATCCCGGAGCATTGGGGTCGAGGCCGGCCCAGGTCTCCGGAACGCGCGATGCGCCCCTTCCCGCGATCGCCCGCTCCTGCGTCCCCCACGCGAGGAACCACGAATGACCCACTCCGCGGTCGCGGACGACGCCGCGTTCAACCTGACGCCTCGGGCGAAGCTCGAGATCCTCGGGGCGATTCTGCTCGCCCTGTTCCTCTTCGCTCTGGACCAGACGGTCGTGGGGACCGCGCTGCCGAGGATCGTCACCGATCTCAACGGCAATGACCTGTACACGTGGGCCGTCACCGTCTACCTCCTCACCGCGACGATCAGCGGGCCGATCTACGGCAAGCTGTCCGACCTCTTCGGTCGGCGGCCGATCGTGATCTGGGCGGTGGGACTCTTCCTCGTCAGTTCCGTCCTCGCCGGGCTCAGCCAGCAGATGTGGCAGCTCATCCTCTTCCGCGGCCTTCAGGGCCTCGGCGGCGGCGCGGTCTTCCCGATCGCGCTCGCCGTGGTCGCCGACCTCTACACGCCGGCCGAGCGCGGCAAATACCTCGGCCTCTTCGGGGCCGTGTTCGGTGTCGCGTCGCTCGTCGGACCGGGGATCGGCGGCTTCATCACGGACCAGTTCAGCTGGCACTGGATCTTCTTCGTCAACGTCCCGATCGGCCTCGTCTCGCTCATCATCCTCTGGCGCCTCCTGCCGCCGATCCGTCGACCCGAGGCGGCTCGCCACATCGACTACGTCGGGGCGCTGGTCTTCGCCCTGGCGATCGCGCCGTTCCTCATCGGCCTGACGAACAAGCAGAGCGGCCAGTGGACGGATCCCGCGGTCGGCGGGCTCATGGCCGTCGGCCTTGCCTTCGGTGCGCTGTTCGTCTTTATCGAATCGCGCGTCCCGGAGCCGATCGTCCCGCTCGACCTGTTCCGGATCCGGGCGTTCACGATCTCCGTGATCGCGATGTTCCTCGCTGCGTTCGGCTTCTTCACCGCGGTCATCTTCCTGCCGCGCTGGTTCCAGACCGTAGCCGGAGCGAGCGCCACCGAGTCCGGCTACAACCTCCTGCCGCTGCTCGCCGGCCTCATCGTCAGTGCGATCGCCTCGGGCCAGATCGTCGCCCGGACCGGTCGGTACAAGGTCCTCATGTTCGGGTCGCTGCTCCTCCTCAGCCTGGGACTCTGGCTCCTCACGGGCCTGCGGTCCGAGACGGACCGGCCCATCCTCTGGCTGTGGATGGTCCTGGCCGGGATCGGGATCGGTCCGTCGTTCGCGGTCTTCACCCTCATCGTTCAGAACACCGTCTCGCCGGATCGGATCGGGGTCGCGACGAGCAGCCTCACCTTCTTCCAGCAGATCGGCGGGACGGTGGGCCTGACAGTCGCCGGCACGATCTTCGCCGGCCGTCTGACGACGGAGATCCCCGCCCAGCTCATCGCCGCCGGCGTTCCCCAGCCGCTCGTCGCGCAGTTCGCCGCCGGCGGTGGCGGTGGGGGAGGGGCTGCCCTCGACCTGACGGGCACCGGCGATCTCGGTCTGCGGATCCTCGCGAGCCTGCCCGCTGCCGTGCGGCCGACGATCGAGCCGCTCATCCCGGCCATCGTGAACGGGATCCACGAGGCGTTCTCGATCGCCCTCGCCTCCACCTTCTGGGTGGGCATCGCCGGGGCGCTCGCGGCCGCTGTCATCGTCGTGTTCCTCCGCGAAGAACCGATGCGCACGACGTTCGAGTTCGCCGTCCCGGCAGCGGGGGAAGCGCTGGCCTGACCCGGCTGACGATGGGGGCCGGCGATGGGTGGCGGGCGGCGTGAGCCCGCGCGGTCCGAGACCCGTCACCAGGAGCCCGCGCAGTCGTGACCCGGCGCCACGAGCCCGCGCAAGGGGGGTATATGGCCAATCTCTCGCCAGGCGAACGCAGGGCCGCACCTCGGCGGACCGCCAGCTCGTCAGGCTCCAGATTGGACACGTTCGAGAGCCGACCCAAGCGTGGGTGAGCACGGATCGGACCGGCCGCGCTCGCTCGATCGCACCGGATCCGGCTCCGCGAGTGTCACTGCGTTCCCTCCACGTGAATCTGGCCAGATGATCCGATCAGGCCGGCACCTCGATCAGTCGCCAGACAGGCGGATCGATCTCCTTGAGCGAGACCTTGAGGGTGAAGACGACGCCGATCCGGGTGTGCATGGGGTCAGACTTCGCGAAGCAGCGAGCGCAACTCGGCGATCGCCGCGTCCACCTCGCGGCCGCGAGCCTCGATGATGTCGAGCAGCTCCTCCGGCGTCCGGGTGTCCACCTCCGTCCGGGCGTTCGGGTTGACGGCCTTGAGGTCGTAGCCGCGCCGCTCGATCTCCTCGCGCGATAGCGTCCACGAGTGGTCCGACCCGGCCCTCGACGGGAGCAAAGCGAAGAACTCGTCGAACCGGTCAACCGTCAGCGGCTGCTTCTTCGTCACCTTGACGTCGGAGAGGTCGTAGTACCAGACCCGCTCGGTCGGGCCGCCCCGCGTGAAGAAGAGGAGGTTCGTCTTCACGCCCGCACCAGCGGAGGAGAAGACGCCCGGCGGCAGCGAGAGGATGCACCACAGGTCGCAGTCGTCGAGGAGCTTGCGCTTGGTCTGGACGAACGCCGTCTCGGTCGTCCGGAACAGGACGCCCTCGTCGATGACCATCCCGCAGCGGCCTCCCGGCTTGAGCGCGCCGATGACGTGCTGGAGGAAGAGCACCTGGGTAGCGCCGGTCTTGTAGGCGAAGTTCGTCTGGGCTTCCTTGCCCTCCTTGCCACCGAACGGCGGGTTCATGAGCACCACATCGAACAGCGCCGGTGCACCGCTGAACAGCCCGCCGTAGACCTCCTGGCCGGTGAGCGTGTTGCCGTGCCAGATATGCGGCTGGTCGATGCCGTGGAGGACGAGGTTGGCGAGCGCGATCGGGTAGACGAGGTCCGCCTTCTCCCGACCCCAGAACGCGCCCTCGCGCAACGTCCGGAGTTGGTCCGCGGTCGCGCCCGGGCCGAGCCGCTCGCGCATCCACTCGAACGCCTGGGCGAGGAAGCCGCCGGTCCCGCAGCCGGGGTCGTAGACCGTCTCGCCGGCCTTCGGGTCGATCGCCCGGACCATCGCCCGGATGACCTGCCGCGGGGTGAAGAACTGGCCGCCGTCGTTGTTCTTCTCGCCCATCTTGAGGAGCAGGCCCTCGTAGGCCTGGCTCAGGGTGAAGAGGTGCGTCTGGTCCACGGCCTCGAGGCGGATCGCATCCACCCGATCGAGGATGTCGAGGAGGTTGCGCTCCGTGTCGACGCCGACCTTGTCGACGGCAGAGACGACCTGGCTGATGACGCGCTGTCGCGCGCTCGCGCCGGCCCGTTCGCCCAACCCGCGCAGGTACGGCAGCAGCTCTCCGTTGACGAACGGCAGGAACGCACCCATCGCGCCCTGGCCCAGTTCTATCCGTTTCGCGCCGTCCGGCGCGGCCCAGTCCCGCCAGCGGAACGGCGCGGCCAGCGATGGCCCGAAGCTCACGTCGAGCGCCGCCGCCTCCTCCGCCTCGAGCTCCTCCCGCTCGTCGAGGATGCGCAGGAAGAGCAGCCACGAGAGCTCCGGCACGTACTGGAGGGCGCCCGCGTAGTTCGACCGCCGCATGACGTCCGCGATCTGCTTGATCGCGGCGTTGACGGACGAGGGCGTGGCGAGGCGTCGAGTCGCAATCGTCATTCTGTTCAGATTATCGTCGGGCAATCGCCGGCGAAGGACGATGGGTCACGATGTGCTTGAGCATTCGCTTCAAGGTGCTGCCGCGGCGACTGGAACGTGATCGACCCAAAATCGGAATGGTGGCGCCTGCGCCACGCCGTTGAGCTCCATTGCGAGCTTGAACCCGCCTGGGTGTGGAATCGGGAATGGGCCTCGGACCGCCATGAGGGTCCGGAGGTCCTGGCCCGGCTTTGCGCCCGGCGGTCGGCCTGTCTCCATGGTGAACTCAAGGGCAACCGCCGCTTTCTCATCCTCATCGACGATCTTGAGCGTAACTGCGAACGTCCGGTTCGCTTCTCCCCACGCGACCAACACCGAACAGGCGATGTCGGCGTTGAGAACGGCGAACGGCTCAAAGGCCGGAGCCGTGTGACGCTCCACCCCACCCCCAAGGATGAAGATCTTGCCGTTCACAGCTTCGGCCCCATCGGCCAGGATCAGGAACTCCTGTTGCATCTCTCCTCGTCCTCTCTGCACCACCTGCTCTGCCTTGACCGTGTAATACACATCGTATTACAGTTGTCAATCACGACAGAGGACAACAGCGATGTGGCTTGACGTCATCGCGCTCGTCTTTGACCCTGTGAGCGAGGCAAAGCTCGCTCAACATCGGGTCTCCCTCGAGGAAACGCTCGAAGTGCTCGACGGGGAGCCTCGCTTCTTCGTCAACAGGCGCGGCCGCCGAGCCTCGCATGTGATGGTCGGCCCCACCGCGTCGGGGCGTTTGCTCGTCGTGCCGATCGAAGATTGGGGTCGCGCAGTCTGGCGTCCGGTCACTGCATTCGAAGCGAACAGCGGGCAGATCATGAGATACAGGAGGTCGCTATGAGTCACCCGGTCGATCCCGAAGAAGACGTCGAATTGGGCGCTCAGGTCGAAGCACGCACCCGCCCGACCGCCGGGGCGGTCATCGCGGTCCGCGTCCCTCGTGACTTGCTCGCGCGGATCACGGACTATGCGGTACTGCGTGGCATGACGGTCTCCGAAGTCATACGGGATGGCGCAGAGCGGCTCGTTGGCGGAACAGTCGCACTGTCCCACCACGTCACTGGACCACGGGTGGAGGGCCCTCGGGTCATCCCCGGCTCACCATCACGTGGCGGGAGCAGCCAGACCGTCGACGCAGACGAGGTGAGGGCTCGATAAACCGCCATGCAATCGACGACGAGGCCGTTGACGACGACGGACTCCCGATGCGGGAGCTCGACTCCTCGCGAACGATCCCCAACCCGTTCGCCGAACTCGGCCGAAACGGCACCACGATCAGCGTCGTTTCGGACGACCCGATGAGTCGGACCCACCTCGTGATCGCCACACGGCGGGGACGCAGGTGGTGGATCGGATTCCCGGAACTACCGATCCGCGACACCCGCGTCGCTCGAGGCAGGCTGACCGAGCACGCGAGGGCGATCGTCAGTGAGGCTCTGGGGGTCGATCCATCGAGCTTTAACCTCGAGGTTCGAATGCCCGCATTAGCTGCAGAACCGCCGATCGGCGGGAACGCCATGACTTCGAAGAAACGTGCGGCCGACCCTGACATTTCCGCTCGTTACGACGTGGGCGACGCGATCCCGATGCCAGCATCATCATCGTTGGATCAGTGACCGTGGAGCGTCAGCCGGTCGAGCCGAATGTCGTCAGAGAACTCGCACGATTGGGTCAGGAGGCGCAGCGATGGCTCTCGCAGCAAAGCCCGCGCCGCTAGCGCTCGTCCACTTCCTGGTCGTCTACAACGGACGGGAGCGGCGGATCGAACGACGCGAGGTCTTTCACGACGAAGAGCGCGCCATCGCCGCGTATACAGCCGCAGAAGGCGAGTACCGAGGCCGGGCCGAGGTCGAGGTGGTGCTCCTTGGCTCCGACTCCCTCGAGACGCTGCGCCAGACCCACGGGGTCTATTTTGAATCGGGGTCGGAGCCTGACCTTCCTTCGCTGCCTCCGTCCTGAGCCGATACCTCCCCGGATGTGCCTGAAGCTCGTGCTGACCGAGGGCGTTCCGCCGGACTGGCGTAACGCCCTCGGCGCCGCGCTGACGACCCCGTCGTTCGAGCGACTGTCGACCTTCGTCGCCGGTGAACGCGCCCGGACGGACACGGCGATCTACCCGGCTGAGACCGCCGTCTTCGCGGCTCTCCGGCTCACTCCGCTCGCCTCGGTCCGGGCAGTGATCCTCGGGCAGGACCCGTACCACGGCGAGGGTCAGGCGCACGGCCTCGCGTTCTCGGTGCCCATCGGGAAAGCTCCGCCGCCGTCGCTTCGCAATATCCTCGATGAGTGGCACGCGGATCTTGGTCTTCCGATGCCCGCCCGCGGCTCCCTCGAGCCCTGGGATCGCACGGAGTATTGCTCCTCAACGCGACGCTCACGGTCCGCCGAGGCAAGGCGAACAGCCATCACGGCCAGGGCTGGGAGGACCTCACGAACGAGATCGTCCGCGTCATCGCCGCGAAGCGCGAGCCGGTGGCGTTCCTCCTCTGGAGCAGAAGCGCCCAGCGCAAGCGAGGCCTCATCGGCGAATGGCACATCGTTGTCGAGTCGACGCATCCGTCGCCGCTATCGGCGCGACGGTCCTCCTCCGGGACCCCGCCGTTCATCGGGAGTCGCCCCTTCAGCGGGGCCAACACTGCTCTCAGGGAGCGCGGCGCGTCACCGATCGATTGGAGTCTTCGGTCGACCGACTGAGGCGCCCGATCATGGGGCAACGTCGGCGAAGGCCCGTCGGAGCATCGCAGCTGGCAGCGCCTCGATCGTTTCGAGCTCGGCTTCGATCGCCTGCGTCATCGAGTCGATCGCAGCGAGTCGGTCGCGAAGTTCGGCTGCGATCCGACGCTGCTCGTCGATGAGAGGCAACCGAACTGTCAGGCCCGCGAGGCGAATGGCCGGGAGATGCGCGATGGTGGTTGCCGCATGGTCTCCGGTGAACTCTCCCCGAAGAGCGCCCAACCAGAGTCGATACATGAGGAACCGAGGATCGGCGTGGTCGGCGATGGGCCTCAAGCGATGCAGGGCCTTCTGATAGCAGCAGCGGTTAATCTCGCCCGACCATATCGCGGCGCGACCCGGCTCTCCGCCCTCGCACACGAGGAGGTCGCCTGGTTGGAGCAGGAACTTGCGCTCCTCCTCTTCGGCAAAGTCCATCTCGTGGACTTCCGTTAGCTCGAACCGGTCCCACTGCACGTTGGCGTTGCGAAGATACGGAACCGGTCGAAGACCGGTCCTGCTCGCTGGCGACAGCATCTTTCCCAGCTGGATCTTCACAGCATCGCGAAGCTGGACTTCCTGCCAGCCGACGAGCGATCCCTCTAGCGCCTGAGCGAGGCATCCTTGAACGAGGCCGTGGGCGGTGTCGCGACGCGATGCGCTCGCGGCCCGGGCGCTATCGACGACGGCGAGTTGCTCGGCCACCTGAACGGCGACGCGATGCTGCTCCTCCGCATCGACTGGAAGATCGATCCGGACATCAAGGATCTCGTCAAGGCGAATGCGCGGCAACTGGCCCGGAGTCTCGTCGATCGGGGCTTTCGCGAGGAAGGTCGGACTACGCATGAACGCCGCCACATACTCCGGCACGATGGCGTCGCCGACCCGGAAGACGTATTGGTCCACTGAGCAGTAACCCTCGAAGTCGGCCACCCAGACCTTATTGAGATACGGGCGGAGGTAGCCGTAGACGATGTCGCCTGGGTGGAACCGCGCCTTCCGGCCGGTCAGCTCCTCGAGGCGAATGGGAACGGATCCCATGCGACGGCCGGTGCCGGGCTCGATGTGCTCCAACCCGACGAACGTCGCCTCTCCGACCGGACGGTCTCTCGGGTGCACGATCTCATTGCGCGGTTCGAGGATGGACCGAAGCGCGACAGTCACGCCGCGAACAGCCGTTCTTTCGTCGCCCGCAGGATGTCGGCCGCCGAGCCCAGGAGCTTGAGCGCGGCGAGGCCACCCGCCTGCCGGACATCCGGCGTCTCGAAGATGCCGCGGTCCTCGAGCTCGTCGGTGCCCGCGCGGGCAAACTGGCGGGCGAGAGCGCGGAGGGTCGCGGCGGTCGAGGGCGGCAGGTCGGCCAGCCAATCGGCGGCCTTGTAGTCGAAGGCGTCGGCGCGGGCGATGCGGGTCTTCGGCTCGAGGCCGTAGCCGAGCTCGGCGAGGACGTCGTAGAGGTCGAAGTCGGCCATCTCCTCGACCGCCCGGACGACCGAGGCCGATCGGCCGGCATCGGGCAAACCGGCGATGAGCTCGCCGCGGGCGGGCGGGGCGATCCACAGCGCGCGGAACGCGTCGAGCGTCGAGGCTCGCCCCAGCAGCGAGGTCGCGATGCGCTCCTTGTATTCCTCGAGCGTGACGAGCTTGGTCGCGCCGTCGACGCTCGTGACGATCGCTATTCCGGCGTCGGCCACGTGGACGTCGATCCCCTCGACCTGGATGACCTTCTCTGGCGCCTCGGCCGGGGTCGGTGGCTCGCCCGGCTCGCGTTCGATGGTCGCCTTCGTCCGGAACGCCTCGCCGAAGAGACGGGTAGCAGCGGTGTAGTCGTAGACCCGGAACATGAGCTTGCCGGTCGCGGGGTCGAGGCGCGTCCCACGGCCGATCATCTGGTAGAACGCGATCGGCGAGCGCACGTACTTGAAGAACACGATGTTGCGGATGTTCGGCACGTCGACACCGGTCGTCAGCAGGTCCACCGTGGTCGCGATGAAGTAGCTCCGCGACGCGCCCCGGAGGTCGGCGAGGTAGTCGGAGCCGTGGCTCGCGGCCGTGCACTTGAAGGCGTACGGATCGGCGGGTTTGCGGGTCGTCTCGGCGCACCAACGCGCATAGCGGTTGTTGAGGGCGATCGCGACCGCATCGGCGTGCTGGTCGCGGGCGCAGAAGACGATCGTCTTCTGCTCGGGACCGCCGGTCTCGAGGAGGCGATCGAACAGGTCGTTCGTCATCGCCTGCACTCGCTCGGGCAGGAGCAGGCGCGCCTCGAACTGGCCGGCCTGGTAGCGCTCCCGCGTCTCCGCCGCGGTGAGGAGCTCACCGGTCCGAGCGTCGGCGATCGTCGCGCTCCACAGGTCGTCCCGGCCGAGCCCGGTCTCGCGCTCCGGGAACGGGCTGTCCTCGAGGAAGACATCGCGACGGACGATCTCGCAGGCGGCGAGGTAGCCGTCCTCGATGCCCTGGCCGATGTCGTACTCGTAGACCGGCTCGCCGAAATGGCGGATGTTGTCGGCGCTGATCTCTTCGTCCGCCGCGGCGTCGTGGGTGCGCGGGTAGTCGAGCTCGCGCGGGGTGGCGGTCAGGCCGATCTGGACGGCGTTCGGGTTGCGGGTGAGGACCTTCGACCATTCGCCCCAGGCCGAACGATGGCACTCGTCGATGACGATGTGGCTGAAGTAGTTGGGTGGGTAGTTTGCCTCGAGGAAGTCGGCGCCGGCATCGTCGGTGTCGATGTCGAGGGTCTGGTACGTGGCGATGAGGATCCGGGCGTTCGGCTGTGGGTCGGAGCCGGAGACGGCAGCCGCGTCGTTGCCGAAGGCGTTGTGGAACGCCGTCAGGCCCTGCTTTCGAAGTTCGTCCCGGTCGCAGAGGAAGAGGGCCCGTCGGAGCTGCCCCGCGTCCGCGATCCGGCGGAGAAGGTTCACCGCGATGAACGTCTTGCCCGATCCGGTCGCGAGGCTCAGCAGGGCGCGGTTCTCGCCGCGGGCGAGCTTTTCGAGGACGGCCCGGATGGCGGCGTCCTGGTAGTAGCGGCGAGCGGCCTCGCCGCCGCGGTACGGGGTGATGAGCGGTTTGGCGGCCGGGGCGGTGAGGCTGATCTCCGTGGCCTCCTCGTAGGCGGCGCGGAGGTCGTCCGGCGTCGGGAACTCGGCCATCGGGCGGGGGAGGGGTGTCGTCGTGGCCGACCGCCGATCGAAGAGGACCCACTGGTGTCCATTCGTCGCGATGACGAACGGCACATTGAGCCGCTTCGCCTTCGCCTGGTAGACCTTCGCCTGGTCGAGTCCGTACGCCGGATGCTTCTCCTCGTCTTTCGCCTCGAGGATCGCGACCGCGACCGGATGGGCCGTGGGCGTCGCCTTCACCCGCATGGTGTAGTCCGTCCGGCCATGCGTCCGCCGCCGCGGCTGCCCATCGACGATCTCGATCGTGCCGAGGGTCTCCTCACGCCTGATGAGGTCCTCGGTCCAGCCGCGCGCGTGGATCGCCGGGTCGATGAGCCTCAGTCGCGTCTCAGCTTCGTTGAGGCCCAAGTTCCCTCCGAGCTTCCCGTGCCACCGCCGCCCGCAGTCTAGCGGTCGGGGCGATCGGCGGATCGCGTGCGTCTCGCGGATCTCGTTAGGTTCAAAGGTCGCCTGCTGGGTCCTCGTCATCCGCTTCGGCGACGGTGACCGCGCGCCAGAGCAGAACCGGCTCGGCGATGCCCTTGAGCGACGCCGGCCGATCGGATTGGACCGCACGCCTGCTGTGTGCTGCTGGAGCCAGATGAGCGGCCGACGCGCCGTCCCTAACGCAGGATTCTCGGCGTACTCAGGGCTCACCGCGGCGATCGTTGAGGTCAGAGTCTTGCGCGGGCCGGCGCAACTGCCAGGCAAGCCGCTCGCGTGACGATTACGCTCTGCGGATACCCCCATCGCGGAGTGGCCATGGACGTCGGAACAAACAGCTTCACCGTCGCGGAATACGTTGCCCAGATGGGTAGGAACGAAATCCGCGTCAACCGAGAATACCAACGTTCTCCAAAGGTATGGCCGACAGCAGCACGTTCGTACCTAATTGAGACCATGTTGCTCGGCTATCCAATCCCAAAACTGACCATATTTCAACGCACGGACCTGCGAACGCGTTCTACGGCCAAGGAAATAGTCGATGGTCAGCAACGGAGTCAGACCATATTCGACTTCGTGAACGACGGCTTCAGGCTCGGATCAAATACGGCATATCGGGGACGTTACTTCAGTCAGTTGGATGAAGACGACCAGCACAAGCTCCTGTCGTACATGTTGTCGGTCGATGTATTGGTAAACGCGAACGAGGACCAAATCAGACAGTTGTTCCGTCGGATCAACAGTTTCACGGTGCCCCTCAACCGCCAGGAAATTCGGAACGCGATCTTTCAGGGACAGTTCAAATGGTTCATCGTGTCGCTTGTCGACCGATACTCACAGAGTCTCAAGATGATGGGTGTGTTCCGAGAGCAGCAGCTCGCTAGGATGGCGGATGCTGAACTTTTCTCGGAACTCATCATGGCTATCGAGTCGGGCATCCAGACGACTAGCCAACCGAAGATCAACCTGTTCTATCGACAGCGGGATGACGCGTTCGACGACGGTCCCCGGCTGGACCGAATCTTCGACGAAACGTTTGGCATGCTCATGCGTTGGCGAGCTATCCACGCTACCGCCGTGGTTCGGCCCTCCAATTTCTACGCACTCTTCCTCGCTGTTGCGCATGAGCTCAGGCCGATCGCTGTGCTCCAGGGCGTGGTGGAGCGACCCGAGGCTGGCGCGATTGCCGAGGACGTCGCCCTGACCAACCTCACTGCGATCGTGGAAGGTGTGGAGAGTCCGTTGGAGAACGACTGGCTCAGGGAGTTCATCGACGCCCAGGCGACTGGGACGAACACAGAACGGAACCGGGTGATCCGGTTCAGATGGCTCTCGCGGGCCTTGGAGCCGCCTGTCTTGCCGTGAGACCGGCCAAGTCGCTCTTTCGTCTGGAGCGCGCGACCGATCGATATCTCGGGCGCCTCGATCGTCGCATTGCGTCGCTCCAAGCGAGCACACGCAGGACTGACCGCGACGTAGTTGTCGCGACCGTTGTCATGGAATCGCTGAACACGTGGGCGAACTTCAATCGCTCGCTGTGGTTGTCGTCTGTTGCGGGAGCCAAGACGACGAGTGGACGCGCCGTGTCCGTGCGCCGGGGTGTGCACGGACGTCCGCAGTCGGATGCGATCCATCTCGCAATCGTGCTGATCCGCAAGCCGCCACGCCTGAAGATCCCTGCAAATCGGAGCTGGAAACGACGCGAAGAGCCGGCTTGGCACGATCCGGCGACCATTCGACGGCTTGCCAAAAAGGTGCGAGCCACGAATCTCGATGCAATCGAACTCGGTCTCGACCTGACGTCGAACGTCTTCGCAGACCTCCCACAGATGAGGAACTTCTTCGCTCACCGAAACGAGAACTCGATCCGCGTCGCCCGGGCTGCTGCCCCGCGAAACGGTGTCTCGGCCCTCCTCACACCAGCAGAAGCATTGTTGGAACTGCCGTACGGATCCGGACCGTCGCTAGTAAGGCAGTGGATTTCCGATCTGAGGCTTGCTGTTGACCTGATGTGCGAGTGATCTCTCAAACACGAGCACCGATTCTGTCGCCCGAAACGTGCGTTTGTACGCTCGACTTCCTCGATTGATCGCGGCGAACGTGCGCGAGTCGAACTTGTAGTGACCCATCAGGCCCCATCCGTTTTGCGCGGCAAACTCGCTGACGACGCTCGCTAGGTCGACATGAACATCCTTGTAATAGGAATCCTGGACCACGATGACCAATGGTGCCGAGGCAGAGGCCACCCGGCCAAGTTCAACGAACGAATCGTGCATCCCAGTCACGTACTGACCGTAGTAGCGAAGGTAGTAGGTGCTCGATGCCTTTGAGGGATGGCTGGCGACTCGCTCGAGAAGGTTCGCGGCCGCTCCAGAGGATTCTGCAACAGACAACGTGGCGTCCGTCGTGATGGTTGGTGTTCCGAGCATTGCGTCGCGCAGAGACCGAATCTGTGTGGCCGAGAAACCGAGTGTGGCGAGTTCGGGAAGAGTCGACACAACGTAGTCGATCCTCGTCAGGTACGGCGGCGATGTAATCACAGCATCTACCGTCCCAACGCCCAACGGGAGACGCCTGGAACTGGCGATGTCGATCGTGGACCCTTGATCATGCTCGGCACGCCCAGGGGTCAGTCTTGCTGTTGCGCACTCAAAGGCCTGCTTAAGGAAAGTCCAAGACGCCGTCAGCGGCGCCGAGGAGTGGTCAGGAATCCACGTTGGGTTGCTGGCCCGTAAGGGCTCCGTCAGCTCCCGGACGACCGAGAAGAGGCAGACATAAAAGAACGCGGCGAGCGACGACACGCCGGCCAAGGAGATCCTCGAGGACATCGGAGCGTATGACTCGTGGTCGATCAGAATGTGCTGGATTGCCCACTCGATCGACCTGAGGCGCCGTGCGGACGTCGTATCGAACCAGCGCGTGTATGGCTCGTCACCAAGCGGCGAACTCCGCCGACTGGCGGCTCGGTGCAGGATCTCCTTGGCGACCGAGGCGATGCTGGGAGTTGTGTCCTCGCCGAGGAGGCGACCCTTGGCAACGAGGACAAGGGCCGGATTTGTGTCATAGCCGATCGTCCGATAGCCCGTCGAATGGGCCACCGATGTTGTCGTCCCTGAACCATTCCATGGATCCAGGATTACCGCGCCTTCGGTGAGGGCTAGAGTCTTGAGCGCGTCTTCGACGAACCCCTCGGAGAACCCGGCGTAGTAGGGATACCAAGACCGCCGCCTCGACTGGAGTTTAGGGCTCCGCACCGTAGGCTCAGCTGCATCCGCTCGTGCTGCCGCAGTTGAGGCACTTGTAGCAACTGCCGTTGCGGACCATGATCGAGCCGCATTCGGCGCAGCTGGGCGCGTCCTCCTGGATCTTGAAGGCGACGTTCGTCGCCCCGAGCGACAGCGTGATCGCCGCAGGCTTGCCGCTCCCGTTCCCGTTGGTCGCATGGCCGGTCGCGTGACCGTTGGAGGCGATGACGCTGAGCGGCTCGGCGGTCGGCCGCGCGGCGACGGGCGCCGGCTCGGTCGCGACGGTGGTCTGTGCCCGGGGGGCCTCGGTGGGGGCGTCCTCAGGCGGATGGACCTTCGCGGTGGACGCCGTCGAGTGGCCGCCGATCGCCTCGTCCACGGCGGACGGGCCCTCCTCGGCAGCCGGGGCGTGGGCCACGGCACCGAGCGAGGAAGCGCCACCGAACGCCGGCGCGTCCGACACGACCGCGGAGCGATCGATGAGGCCGAGCATCGCCCGGTCATCCGGTGAGAGGAACCGCGATCCGAGCCAGCGGAAGATGTAGTCGACGATCGACTTGGCGATCGGGATCTCCTGGTTGCCGGTGAAGCCGCTCGGTTCGAAGCGCACGTGGGCGAACTTGTTGACGAGGTCGCGCAGCGGCACGCCGTACTGGAGCGCCACGGACACGGTCGTCGCGAAGGTGTCCATGAGGCCGCTGACGGTGGAGCCCTCCTTCGCCATCTTGAGGAAGATCTCGCCCGGCTGGCCGTCCGGATAGAGGCCGACGGTGATGTAGCCCTCGTGGCCCGAGATGTCGAACTTGTGGGTGATCGCTGCGCGCTCGGTCGGCAGCCGGCGGCGGTGGGGCCTTCCCGCTTCAGCCTGCGCGGCGGCGAGCTGGCGCTTGAGGTCCGTGACGACCGCGGTGTCGACGACGTCGCCGTCCTTCTTCTTGCCGGTGCTGAGCGGCTGGCTCCGCTTGCTGTTGTCGCGGTAGATCGCGATCGCCTTGAGGCCTCGCTTCCAGCCCTCGAGGTAGACCTGCTCGATCTCCTCCGGGGTGGCGGCCTCCGGCATGTTGACGGTCTTGCTGATGGCACCGGACAGGAACGGCTGGACCGCGGCCATCATCCTGACGTGGCCCATGTAGTGGATGGATCGATCGCCGTTGAGCGGCTTGAACGCGCAGTCGAAGACGGACAGGTGCTCCGGCTTGAGGCCGGGGGCGCCCTCGATCGTCTCGCGCTCGTTGACGTAGGCGAGGATCTCCTCCACCTGGTCGGGGTTGTAGCCGAGCTTGCGGAGGGCGGCCGGGACCGTCTGGTTGACGATCTTGAGGAATCCCTCACCGACGAGCTTCTTGTACTTGATGAGGGCGATGTCCGGCTCGATGCCGGTCGTGTCGCAATCCATCATGAACGCGATCGTGTTGTGGCTGACGAACCCGTTCGCCACGTACGTCACGTTCGACGGCACGGAGATGTCGTAGGTCAGCTGCTCCTCGCCGAGCTTCGCGCTGGCGATCTCGTCGTAGAAGTAGCCGAGGCTCTCGGCCACCTCGGGATCGGCGGTCCGCTCGAGGAGCACCGTCGCGGAGCGCCGCGAGACGAGGCCGGTTCGCGAGAGGGAGAGGAGCATCGTCCTGCGCAGAGGGTCGTTGTGCGGCGCGAGCCGATCGACGGCCACGCGGCTCACCGGCACCAGATCGTAGCGGGCGGCCTGGGGGTGCTCCGCGAGGGCGAGGGCTTCCCGCTTGCGCTCCGAGATGAACGAGACCTCGGCGAGGAAGCGACCGCCGGAGCTCGCGTTGAGGAGCCGCAGGACGTGGATGGGATTGGCGCCGAAGTGGCCGCGGGCCGGCCGATCCGTCTTGCGAGTCGTGACGAAGCCGAGGGTGAGGAGGAGCGTCTGGACCTCGCGGCTGAACCGCTCCGAAACCGTGGAGAACGATGCGTACCCATTGTTGACGTTGCCGTCCGCCTCGAAGAGGCCGCGGACGAACGCCCGATAGGCGGCCGGATCGTTGGAGTAGAGGACGGCGTCCGGCACGTGGGGCTCGTAGCCCTTGCCGCGGTGGTCGCCGCTGGGGACGTGCTTGGCGAAGCCGCATGCCTCCCACCAGAGCACGAGCGGGACGGAATGGAGGGCGACTTCCGTGTAGCCCTGCTTCGCGGCGATCGCCGCGTCCAGGCGGAAGAGGCGCCGGCCAAGGTCGGCGATCCGGTCCACGACATCCGTATCGGCGGCGGCAACGCAGAACCGAAGACCGCGGGCGTGGAGGGAACCGTCGCCCATGAAGTAGCCGATAAGCTCCGCGAGGTCGGCGGTCATCGTGCGCGGCACGGTGGTCCGATGATCGGACGTCCAGTAGGCCTCGGGCAGCGGCGGGAGCTGGACCTCACGGGGCTCGCCAACCATCCCGCCGAGCATGAGCGGCACCCGGTCGCCGGCGCGCACGTCGGCGAAGCGGCGCCACTGCCAGTCACCGTCGGCGTCGAGGACGCGGACCCGGTGCGTCGTCGTGCCCTGGATCCGGTAACCGCGTGACGTCTCGACCGACACGACGGGCTCAGCGCCGTTGACGTAGAACTTCGTAGCCGGCCGAGGCCCATCATCCGTGGCGACGTGGAGGTCGAGCTCCTGCCACTGCTCGCCGTCCGGATTGCCGAGGCCCTTGAGCCGGACGAGGCCGCGGTCCGTCAGGACGAGGCTGTCACCGACCACGCATCCGGTGGGCGCGAGGACCGTCACCTGGGCGTTGCGGTAGCCGTGCTCCGCGCCGAGGGCGAGTGTCTCGTCCCAGGTATCCTTCGCCGCCTGGAGCATCTCCGCCGGGACCCCGCGATCCGGGATCCCGTAGGCCGCGTCGCGATGCTTGCCGATGACCCGAAGGAACGGCTGCTCGTTCCTGTGGTACTCGACGAACGGGCCGCCGTGATCGCGAGCGATGATCGCGCTCTGGGAATACGCCTGGCCGTGCATGAGGGCGGTGATCGCCGCCGCGTAGTCGCGCCCTTCGTCCGAGTCGTAGGCGAGGCCACGGTTCATGAGCAGGGCGCCGAGGTTCGCGTAGCCGAGGCCGAGCGGACGGAACTTGTGCGAGTTCTCCTCGATCCTTGGCGTGGGGTAGCTCGCGTTGTCGACGAGGATCTCCTGGGCGGTGATCGTGAGGCGCGCCGCGTAGTTGAACGACTCGACGTCGAACTCGCCGTCCTCGCGGACGAACTTCATGAGATTCAGGCTCGCGAGGTTGCAGGCCGTGTCATTCAGGAACATGTACTCCGAGCAAGGATTGCTCGCGTAGATCCTGTCCGTGTTGGCGCTCGTGTGCCAGTCGTTGATCGTCGTGTCGTACTGGATGCCCGGGTCGCCGCAGACGTGGGCGGCGTCCGCCATGCGGCGGAAGATGTCGCGCGCCCGGTACGTGCCCATCGGCGTGCCGTCCACGACGGCGTGGGTGGTCCACTCCCGATCGTCCACGACGGCGCGCATGAAGTCGTCCGTGACGCGGACGCTGTGGTTCGCATTCTGGAAGGCGACGCTGCCGTAGGCCTCACCGGTGAAGCTCGGGTCGTAGCCGGCCTCGATGAGGGCCCACGCCTTCTTCTCCTCGTTGAGCTTGGAGTCGATGAAGTCGAGGACGTCCGGATGATCGGCGTCGAGGATGACCATCTTCGCCGCGCGTCGGGTCTTGCCGCCCGACTTCACGACACCGGCGAAGGCGTCATAGCCCTTCATGAAGCTCACCGGCCCGGAGGCGGTGCCACCGCCGGTCATCTTCTCGCGTGAGGAGCGGATGGAGGAGAGGTTGCTCCCCGCGCCGCTGCCGAACTTGAAGAGCATCGCCTCCGTCTTGGCGAGGTCCATGATCGAGGACATCGTGTCCTGGACGGAGTTGATGAAGCAGGCCGAGCACTGCGGCTTCGGCTCGATGCCGACGTTGAACCAGACCGGCGAGTTGAAGGCCATCTTCTGGTGGACGAGGAGATGGGTGAGCTCGGCCTGGAAGGCCTCGAGGTCCGCGGGCGTCGCGAAGTAGCGCTGGGTCTCCGCCCAGGCGGCGATCGTGTTGACGACGCGGTCGATGAGCTGGCGGACGCTCGTCTCGCGCTCCGGAGTGCCGACGTGGCCGCGGAAGTACTTGCTGACGACGACGTTCGTCGCAAGCTGGCTCCAGAACGCCGGGACCTCGACGTCCTTCTGCTCGAAGACGGTCTTGCCGCTCTCGTTGCCGATGTTCGCGGTCCGCGTCTCCCAGGCGATCTCGTCGTAGGGATGGACGCCCGGCCGGGTCCAGCGCCGCTCGATCGTCAGGCCCCTGGCCGGTCGACCCTGCTCGTCCGTCCCGTCGAAGCTCGCTCCGTACGGGCCGGCGTGGCGGTGTCCGCTCCTCGCGGCGGTCCGCCCGGGCGACTTCGCCGGGTGACCCTCCACCCGCGTTTCGCCAGCCATGACCGGGACTGCGTCGCCAGCGGCTCGTGCCATCGTCGTGCTCTCCTCGTTTCGCCTTCTCCCGTCCGCGACCGCGGGCCGGGGATCCGCTGCAGGGGGCCGATCCGTCCTGGGGGACGGCGGGTGACCTGCTCCTCCTACCCTCGCCGGCGGGACCACGTGGCTCGTTCTGTAGCTGCGAGGTCTCGACCGGCTCGCTCGATCGATGCGCGGTCCCCGAGGTCGAGAGGCGCCTCCGGTGGGACCGGCGGCCGACCGCGGGAGCGGGTGCGGATCGGGCGAGCGAGACTCCGAACGATACGCCGGGCCGGCCGAGGAGTCAAGATGCAAAACACAACATGTAGTGGTGCGGTGACTCGCTGGACCGCTACATGTTGCGATGCGGCCACTCCCTGCGGCGCGGGAGTGATCGCGCTTGGCCGGAGGTCCACCGTCGTTGGAGAGTCCGCGTCGGACCGTCCACGGGCCCGGGTTGATCGTCCACACCGGCCGCTCGGTTGTCCACCACACCGTCCACAGGGGACCGCGGGAGGCTCCCGGCGAGCGCCACAATAGAACAGATGAGCGGTTCTGCGACTCGTCAGCGGCGGTGAGTCCGCGGTGAGTCCCCGGTGAGTCCGGGGAGAGGGCCGGGGCGGACCATGGGGCCGTGGACGACACCCGCCTCGGTTCGATCTATCGGGCCCTGCGCCGCCGCCGGGGCTGGCGCCAGGTGGACCTTGCCGTCGCTGCCCGGTGCTCACGCGGCACGATCTCCAGGATCGAGCGAGGCCATCTCGACGACGTCGTGCTCGGGATGCTTCGACGCGTGTCGGACGCCCTCGAGACGCGGCTCGACCTGGTTCCGCGCTGGCAGGGTGGCGAGCTTGACCGGCTCGTCGCGCGCGGGCACGCCGAGCTCCACGAGGCATTCGCGACGTTCCTCGCGGCACGACCCGGCTGGACGATGCGGCCGGAGGTGTCCTTCGCCGTGTATGGCGAACGCGGGATCATCGACGTCCTCGCCTGGCACGAGACGAGCCGGTCCGTGCTCGTCGTCGAGCTCAAGACCGAGCTCGTGGACGTCATGGACCTGATGTCCACGATGGACCGGCGCCGACGCCTGGCGGTCCGCATCGCCGCCGATCTCGGATGGAACGCCGCGTCGGTGTCGAGTCTCGTCGTCCTCACGGGCAGCCGGACGAACCGGAGGCGCGTGGCCGAGCATCGGACCGTCCTCCGTGCCGCGTTCCCGTCGGACGGTCGGAGCCTGTCGGTGTGGCTCAACGATCCGCGAACGTCGATCGGCATCCTCGCCATGTGGCCACGTTCACGCCTGGCGAGCGTACGGTCGGTCGGTGGCGGGTCGCGGCGGGTGCGGCAGAGCGCCCGGGAGGCGATCAGGCCGTCGACGTCGATCTGACGCCTCGCGTCGTGTGCGTCCGGCCGCTTGCGAGGCCAGCGGCGGGCGAGCGTCGGCCCGATCCGCCGCGGATCCGTCGGAGCGGTGGACCGAACGTTCGTGGTGCGTGCATCTGGCCGGATGCGTTCGATGGGGCCCGCCGCCCGCCGCCGCCGGCCACCCGCCGCGATCGCGCTGCGCTGCGCGCCCCGATCAGTTCAGGCCGGAGTACGCGTGGAGGCCGTTGAACCAGAGCGAGCCCGAGTACGTGACGAGGACCATCCCGAACCCGACCACGAGGAGCAGGGCTGCCGGTCGGCCGGCCCACGACCGGCGGTTGCGGGCGTGGAGGTAGACCGCGTAGGTGAGCCAGGTGGCGAGCGCCGACGTCTCCTTCGGATCCCAGCCCCAGTAGCGCGACCAGGCGATCGACGCCCACCACGAGCCGAGGATGATCATCGTGGCGAAGATCGGGAAGCCGATGATGACCGCTCGATAGGCGACCTCGTCGAGGACCTTGTGCGACGGCAGCCATGCGAAGCGGTCGCCGGTCCCCTGGATGAGGTAGCCGACGCCGGCAGCGAACGACGTCGCGAAGATGCCATAGGCGATCGTGGCCATCCCGACGTGGATCGTCAGGAGCGGCGCGTTCTGGAGCGCCGGGACGAGCGGTTCGATCTGCTTCGGGAGCGTCGCCGAATAGGCGAACAGCATGAGCGCGACGCCGATCGGCAGGAAGCCGATCGAACGGATGGGATAGCGCCGCTCGAGGAACAGGTAGCCGCCGGTGATCGTGAACGTGAAGGCGACGGTGAACTCGAACATGTTGCCCCACGGGCCGCGGCCCACGATGATCGCCCGCAGGAGCATGGACAACCCGATCGACAGCCAGGCGACGAGGCTCAGCCCCCACGCGTATGGAGCCGCCGCGCTGGTCGGGCGTTCGCCGAGCCGCTCGACTCGCGCCCGCCCGTCGACGAACGAGCCGGTCACGACGCCCGCATAGGCCGGCTGGCGCCGCGGCAGGGCGAGCGACAGCGACCGCCGGCCGTTCGCGAGGAGCACGGCATGGACGACGTGCGCAGCGAAGGCGAAGGCGAGGAGGATGCCGCCCGTGGTGTAGAGGATGAGAGAGCCGCTGGCCATGGGGACGCCTCGATGCTCAGGCGGCGGCCGCGCCGCCGGGGGGAGGTCCGGCGACCGGACCGAGGATGAGCGCGCGCTCCTGGATCTTCAGGACGAGCCCGCAGTTGCCGCACGTCGTGACGCCGGCGCTGCGTCCGAGCCCGCACATCGGGCAGATAACCCACAGCTCGTCGCCATCCGATGCGCAGCGCGTCGTGCCGGTCGCATAGATGAGTCCGTCGCGGAGGCAGTGTGGGTGGCCCGGCGGGAAGATCGGGCGACCGTCGCCGTCGAGCCCGGCCTTGCGCGGGCCCTCAGCGTAGCGGACGCCGATCCGTGGCTTGCGGATGAGGTAGATCAGCTGGCCGAGGAGCAGCAGGCTGATGAGCGGCCCGATGACCCCGACGAGGAGCAGGAGCGGGAGGAGCAGGATGAGCGAGCCCCAGTCCGGGATGATGATCTTCGAGAGGAGATCGAGGAGCCCGGTCCACGCCTGGTTCAGGGTGTCGATGACGGTCACGGCGGCATTCTAGCGCCGGCCGGCGCAGGCGGGCGCCGCTCAGGGTCGACCGCGCTTCGGGTTGCCGCGCTTCGCCGTCGCGCCGCGCCCGGGCTTCCAGCCGGGCCGGTCCGCATCGTGGTCGCGCTCCTCCGGGCCGGGCATCGGCGGCGCCGGTGGTCGAGGTCGCCCGGCGCTCACCGAGGCGAGCGTGGGACGGGCGAGGCGGCGGATGAGCCACGATGCACCGATCGTCGCGGCCCCCCGGACGCGCAGCTCCCGGGCGAGATTCCCGTCGTCCGTGACGACGAGGATGGCCGGCCGGCCGCTCGGATCCGGATGGCCGCCGGTCGCCTCGGTCACGAGCCGGACCGCGAGCGCGTCGGCACTGAGGCGCCCCGAATGACGCACGGTCACGCCATGGGCGATCCGCGTTCCGCCGAGGCCCGGTTCCGGGGGACCGTCGAACAGGATCTCGATCCGGATCGAGCCGGGGACGATGGCGCGGAGTCGTCCGACGAGCGCCGCCGGCGGCGCCGCCCCGGGCCCCTCGCGGAGGGCGTGGAGGAGGTTGTTGCCGTCGACGATGACGCGCTCGATGCCCACCAGCGGGTCGAACGGTGGTCGCACCATCGGTCCATCGTCGCATATGCGACCGCCGCGACCGGAGCGACCGGCCTGGCAGGGGCGACCGCCCTCGCCGGAGCAGCCGGCGGCCCGGAGCGGATACGCTTGCCTCGATGCTCCTCCTCGTCGACCTCGACGGCGTCGTGTATCGCGGCGCCGACGCCGTCCCGGGAGTCGCCGCGGTCCTCGCCGCCCGCGCGGCGCTGGGTGACGACGTCGTCTACGTGACGAACAACTCGATGCACTACCGGGCCGACTACGTCGCTCGTCTCTCGGCGATGGGCGCGCCGGTGGGTGCGGACCGGGTCGTCAGCTCGTCGCGGGCCACGGCGCTCTACCTCAGCGAGCTCGACCCGCCCGTCCGGCGGATCCTCACCGTCGGGGCCCGCGGACTCGAACGGGAGCTCGAGGACCTCGGATTCGAGGTGGTCCCCGCCGCGGTCGCGGCGGCGCGGGCGGAGGAGGCCGATGAGGACGGCTTCATCGCCGCCGGACGACCGGACGCCGTGACGGTCGGGGTGGACCCGAAGATCGACTGGCTCCGCATCGGCTGTGCGGCCGACTGCATCCGGGCGGGAGCCCGATTCATCGCGACGAACCGCGATCCCGTCTATCCGATCGAGCGTCGTCTCAGACCGGGCGCCGGCTCGATCGTGGCGGCGATCGCGACGGCCGCGGGCCGGGAACCGGACGTTTCGATCGGCAAGCCGGCAGCGCTCCTCCTCGAGGAGGCGGCACGGGCCGTGGGAGCCCGGGCGAGGGACGGCGTCATGATCGGCGACGGCCTGCTCACCGATCTCGCCGCGGCGCGCGCGGTCGGGGCACGGTCCGTCCTCATGCTGACTGGCGTGACGACGCGAGCCGCCCTCGATGCACTGCCGCCGGATGGGCGGCCGACGGAGGTGGCCGAGGACGCCGCGGGCCTCGCGACCGCCCTCGACCGCCTCGCTGCTCACTGACCGGGCGCGGCCGACCTTCCGAGGAGCTCCGGCCGTTCGGCCGCCCAGGCGTCGAATTCCACCGTGAGCGGCGCGATCGCGGCCGGTTCGGCAAAGGCGACGTCCAGCCCGCGCCGATCGATCGCCCAGAGCTCGGAGGGCGCGAGTCCGATCCGGTCGACCGCCCGGGCGTACTCCGCGGCCAGGCTGACATCGCTCACGGTGAGGTCGTCCGTCGAGAGCGTCACGGGCACCCCGGCCCGCTGGAGGTGCGCGAGCGGATGCGCCTCGAGGGAGGGGACGATCCCCGCCTGCACGTTGGAGGTCGGGCAGAGGTCGAGGCTCACCGCGCGCGCGATGAGCTCCGCGCAGAGGTCCGGGTCATCGATCGCAGCCGGCCCGTGGGCGATCCGTTCCGGGTCGAGCGCGAGGGCTCGCCGGACCTGCGCCGCGCCGCCCCACTCGCCGGCGTGGCAGGTGATCCGGAGGCCGCCCGAGCGAGCGGCTTCGAAGGCGCGGCGATGGATCGTGGGATCGGGGAACGACGCTTCCGGCCCGGCGAGGTCCCAGCCGACGAGCCCGCGGTCGCGGAACGCCGCGGCGGTCTCGGCGAGGCGGACGTTCGCTGCCGGGTCGTGCGACCGGAGGGCTGTGGCGATGAGCCGCACGACGATCGGATGGCCGGCCGCGGTCGCCACCCCGGCACCGGCCGTCGCGCCGTCGCACACCGCCGCGATCCCGGCGGCGAGCGCGAGGCCGCGTCGCTCGTGGAGGAGCGGCCCCCAGCGGATCTCGACATAGCGGACGCCGTCGAGCGCCTTCGCCACGACGAGCTCGCGCGTCACCCGCTCGAGGGCCTCGGCATCCTGGAGGAGGGCGATCGGGAGCTCGAACGCTCGCAGGAGCTCGGCCTGCGAGCCGCATCGCTCGGGTGCGACGAGGACGGCCCGCATGCCCGCGAGGTCCGTCGGCGCGTCGATGGCACGCGTCCTCGCGAGGTCGAGGGCGGTGGCGACGAGGAGCGACCCGTCGAGATGGAGGTGCAGCTCCGTCTTCGGCCAGTCGGCGAACCGCGATCGGTCCATGGAGGGGCGTTCCCGGGCCCCGGGTGGGAGTGTCATCGCCCGATGCTACGATGCCGACGGTGGAGCACGCGACCCGTTCGAGCGCCCGTTGGATGGCCCGTTCGATGGCGATCCGGCTCGCGTGGCTCGGTTGCGCGATCCTCATCGCCCTCGGGGCGGCGGGCATCGCCGCGGGGATGGAGCATCAGCCGGGGACGCTGGCCCGCGCCGAGCTCACCTGGGCCGCCGACCAGCGGATCTCGCCCGGGCTCGACGCTGCGGCCAGCCAGCTGCGGGCCCTCACCGCGGATGTGGATGCGCTCGGGACGATCGGGACGAACACCCTCGCCTCGGTCGCCGGCGGTGACACCGCGGCGATCCAGCAGGCGATCGCGGACGGACGATCGCTCATCGATCGCATCGTCGCCGAGACCGCGGCGCTCCAGGCCCGCCTCGCGGCACTGCCCGGCGTCGGCCCGGGGATGGAGGTGCGACTCGGGAAGATCGCGTTGACCCGCTATCGGACGCTGGCCGGCGCGCTGGATGCGACCGGCGTCATCGGCGCCTCGTGGGACCGCCTCACCGCGGGAAGTCTGGCCGCCGTCCAGCTCCAGACGACCCTCGCCGACCACGACATGGCCACCCTCGCCGCGGCTCGCCTGGGCTCGGCCGGTCGCTACACGGACGCGGTCGCGGCGTTCGCCGCCTCCGATGCGGCGCTGGCCGCGGCACGCACGCAGCGCGACGCGATGGCGGCGTCGGTGGACACGACGGTGCTCAGCCAATGGATCGATCGGAACGCCGCGTACGATGCGGCGCTCAAGCGGCTCTACGAGCTCCTCGCCTCGTCGAAGGGCCGGGTCACGACGTCGGTCCGGGCCGCGTTCGCGGCGGAGGAGGCGGCAAAGCGACAGCTGCCGGGCGACACCCGAGCGCTCATCGTGATCATGGCCGACGTCGCCCAGGGCGGACTCAACCAGGCCGTCGTCTCGATCGAGCAGGCCAAGGGTCGGCTGATCGATGCGCTCGATGCGTTCATCCTGGCCGGGATCGCGGCGCCAGGAGGTGGGGCGCCGGGGAGTGGGAGTGGCGGCGGGTCCGCGCCCTGATCGGTCCCCGGTCCGTCCGCGCCGCCGCCGCGCGCCGCCGACCCTTCGCCCGCCGTCGCGAGCGTGGCGCCAAATCCGCCCGCGAACTGGCCAGATGCACCTCCCGCGAACGGTAGGTCGGATCGGTGCTCGGTCTGGACGCCGGATGGGGCATGTGGCGGCCCAAAATGTCATCCGCCACGCACGAATGTCGGCTGGCTGCCGACGCGCACGTCCCGCCGCGGACCGGCCAGCCGACCGAAGGCTCGTCGCACGTGCATCTGGCCATGTGGCTGCCGACAACGATCCGGACCGAGCGATCCGCTCCGGACCGAGCGATCCGCTCCGGACCGAGCGATCCGCGACGCCGCGCTCCGTCCGCGCCGCCGCCGCCGCGCGCCGCCGACCCTTCACCCGCCGTCGCGAGCGTGGCCGGCGAGACGATACACTCTCCCGGTTCGTCGCCGCTGATCGATCGGATGATCGGCCAACACACGGAGGATCACCGCTCGATGAAGCTGCGCGTCATCACGGACCAGCCGTGGGAGGTCGCCGCGGACGTGCTCGCGATCCCGTTCATCGGGGATCCGGCGTTCGTCGGACCGCTCGACGAACTCGATCGGCGGAGTCGGGGCGAACTCCGGTCACTCGCTGCCTTCGGCGAGCTCCGCGCGAAGCGCTATGACTCGACGCTCGCCAACCCGGGCGATCTTCCCGTCGCGCGGCTCCTCGCGATCGCGGCCGGGCCCGCGGCCGGGATCGACCTCGAGGTCGCCGTTCGGGTCGGCGCCTCGATCGAGCGCCGGCTCGGTGGGCGGACGGTCCGCAGCCTCGCGATCTGGCTCGGCGATCTCCCGGCCCACGTCGACGGCGGCGCTGCGGCGGTCGCGGAGGCCCTCGCCCGCGGCGTCGTGGAAGGATCCTACGAACCGGCGGCGATCTACCGCGACCACGTCGACACCGCCCCGCCGGTCCTCGAGGAGCTCATCCTCGTGGCGCCCGGCGCGGATCGATCGGCGCTCGCGCGCGCGGCGGAACGCGGCCGGATCGTGGCCGAGGGTGCGAACACGGCACGGACGCTCGCGAACCAGGCGAGCAACGACCTCGATCCCGTCGGTCTCGCCGAGAAGGCCCGCGCCATCGCGGAGCGGAACGGCCTGTGGATCGACGTCATCGAGCCGGACCGGGCGCGCGAGCTCGGGATGGGGATGTTCCTCGCGGTGGGCCGGGGCAGCGACAACCCGCCGCGGATGATCGTCATGCGCTCCGGCGGCGAGGGCGAGAAGGATGTCCTTGGCCGGCACCTGGCGATCGTCGGCAAGGGCGTCTGCTTCGATTCGGGTGGCATCAGCATCAAGTCCGCCGACCGGATGGAAGAGATGAAGATGGACAAGACCGGTGCCGCGACCGTGATCGCGGCGATCGAGACGGTCGCCCGTCTCGCGCCGGGGACGCCGCTCCTGGCCGTCGCGCCGGCCGTGGAGAACATGCCGGGACCGCATTCGACCCGGCCCGGCGACGTCGTCCGGGCGCTCAACGGCAAGGTGGTCGAGATCAACAACACGGACGCCGAGGGCCGGCTCATCCTCGGCGACGCGATGACCTACGCGGAGCGGCTCGGGGCGACTCATCTCGTCGACGTAGCCACTCTCACCGGGGCGGTGGGCCGGGCACTCGGCGAGCTCGTCACCGGGCTCTTCGGGACCCCGCAGACGTGGGTCGCGGAGGTGCAGGCGGCGGCGGCCCGGGCGGGCGAACGCTCCTGGCAGATCCCGCTCGTCGATGAGTACATGACGGACATGGACAGCTGGTACGCGGATTTCGTCAACTCGTCGCCGACCGGGGAGGGCGGGCTCGTCAAGAGCGGTCTCTTCCTTCGTGAGTTCGCCACCGTGCCGTGGGTCCACCTCGACATCGGCGGGACAGGCTACTTCCGGAAGGAGAAGCCGTACGCTCCGCGGGGTTCGAACGGCGTGACCCACGCCACGCTCGTCGAACTCGCGCTCGCCGGAGCGCGTCGGAACTGAGCTCGCTCGCCCTCGGCTTCGCATTCATCGGGGCCCTGTGGGGGTTCGCCGCCGACCGCATCGCGACGCGCTGGCCGGAGCACGACGAGGCCGAGGGATCCCACGCCGGCCGCCCGATCGGCTGGAGAACGCTCGTCGTCGCCGTCCTCGGCGGTCTGGCGCTCGGGGCGCTGCCCGACCGTTATCCGGACCCGTCCCAGCTCACCCTCTTCGCCGCCTGGTTCCTCGTCCTCACGCTGCTCCTGGCCACCGATCTCGACCAGCGCCTCCTCCCGGACGTCATCACCCTGCCGCTCGTCCCGCTGGTCGCGGTCGTCGTCCTCGCCGGGGTCGACCCGCTCGTCCGGGGTCCGCTGGGGATGGCCGCCGCCGTCGCGGTCGCGATCGCCGTCCCCGCCCTGTTCTACCTCCTGTCCATCCCGTTCGGCCCGGGAGCGATCGGGATGGGCGACCTCAAGCTCCTCGTGAGCGTCGGCCTCCTGTGCGGGCTGATCCGCACGATCAGCGGCATCGTCGCGGGCGCGTTCCTCGCCGGGATCGTCCTCGGCGCGCTCCTCGTCACCCGTCGGATCACCCTCCGATCGTACGTCCCATTCGGGCCATTCCTCATCGTCGGTGCGTTCTGGGCCGTCCTCGTGCGGTACTGAGCCGGATCGACCGAACCGCCCGTCGGTCCGGCGGCTGTCCCGGTGGTACGATGCCCGCCAGCCGGAGTCGTCCTGGGGCAGTGCCCGCGTCGGGGCGGCGCATCACCGGCGGGCGTATCCGCCAGCCGCGCCGTCGGGGCGCGCCAACGGAGTTTGCTCGCGCAGTGACGACGCCATCTTGTTCAGCCGCCTGAGCCGCCAGATCCGCGTCCCGAGGCCTCCTGCGCGGGGCCGCGGCCGTCGACTCCTCGCCCTGCTCATCCTCACCGTCCCACTCGTCGTCGGCGGCGTCGGGACGTACGGCACACCGCCGGCCACCCGTGGCGACGAGCTCTCGGACGCTCAGGCCCGGGAGAAGGCGCTCGCCGCGAAGATCGCCGCCGAGAAGGCGCAGCTCGCCAGGCTCGCGGCCCTCCAGGCCGGCCTCTCGGTCGACATCACCCAGACGAAGAGCACGCTGTCGGGCGTCAATGCCGATCTCGCGGCGGTTAAGGCCCAGGTCGCGAATCTCAGCCTCCAGATCGGGCTCGTGCAACAGACCTACAACGGCCTCGTCATCCAGATCGCGGATCTCAACGCCCAGATCAGCCGGATCGCGATGGCGGGCGTCGTGAAGAACGAGCAGCTCGCCGAGCGGAAGGGGATCCTCGCCGAACGGCTGCGGGCCGCGTACACGGCCGGCCAGACGTCGCTCCTCGAGACGATCCTCTCGGCACGGTCGTTCTCGGACGCGCTCGCCGACGTGGGCTACTACCTCGATATCGGGAGCCAGGACAAGGCCCTTGCGGTTCAGATCGCGTCAGATGAGGCCGATCTCGTGAGCCTGCAGCAGGTCGTGACGGACACCCTGAACCAGACCGCGGATCTGCAGGCGCAGACCGCCGCCCAGAAACTGCAACTCGACGCCAAGCTCGGGGACCTCAAGCAGGCGAAACAGCAGCTCGCCGTGCTGCAGGCCGAGACGCAGCGGCAGCTCGCCCTCCAGGCGACGGCCTATCAGAAGCTCCACCTGAGCCGCGCCGCGGCGGCGGCCGCGCTCGCCCGGGAGGCGAGGGCGCAGGCTGAGGTCAGGAAGAAGATCGCCGACCTCATCGCGCAACAGTTCGCCAACGGCAACATCCCGTCCGTCTACAACGGATCGCTCCAGTGGCCGCTCGCGGGGATCATCACCCAGGAGTTCGGCTGCACCGGGGTGCCGCAGGAGCCACCGCTCGGGAACTGCTCGCACTTCCACATCGGGATCGACATCGCGGCGCCGATGTACACGCCGATCCGGGCCGCCGGCGCGGGTCGGGTCGTCTACGAGGGGCCGCTCTCGGACGGGGCGTGGGTCGTCATCATCGCCCACAGCCAGTCGCTCGTGACGCTGTACGGCCACGTCGACAACCGCCGAGCCCCGCCCGTCGTGCGGGCCGGCGACCTCGTCGCCCAGGGCCAGATCATCGCCTACGTCGGGATGACCGGGAACACCACGGGACCGCATCTGCACTGGGCGGTGGAGCTCAACGGGACATGGGTGAACCCGCGGCTGTTCCTGTGACCGTCCGTTGACCCGGCGATCACCGACGGGAATGCGCCGGATGCTAGCATCGACGGAGCGGCGGGCCAGGGCAGGGGAGACCGAACGCCGGCCCGGACGCCGCGCCGAGGACAGCGCAGGGAGGGCCCGATGAAGCGGACGATGGCCGTCATCCTCGCCGGCGGCGAAGGCGAGCGGCTCTCCATCCTGTCGTCCGTCCGGGCGAAGCCGGCGGTGCCGTTCGGCGGCAAGTACCGGATCATCGACTTCTCGCTGTCGAACTGCGTGAACTCGGAGATCGACAACGTTGTGGTCCTGACGCAGTACAACCCGCGCTCGCTCAACGATCACATCGGTCTCGGCCGGCCGTGGGATCTCGATCGGAACAAGGGCGGCGTGAAGATGCTCCAGCCGTACATCGCCCGTGGTCGGCTCGCCGAGTGGTACCGCGGCACCGCCGATGCCGTCCTCCAGAACATCAACGTCATCGAGCACGATCCGGCGGACACGGTCGTCGTCCTCGCCGGAGACCACATCTACAAGATGGACTACCAGCCGTTCATCGCCGCCCATCGGGCGCGCCGCGCGGACGTGACGATCGCCGTCAGGCGGGTCCCGCTCGCCGACGCGACGCGGATGGGGATCCTCGCGATGGACGAGACGAACCGGGTCACCGAGTGGCAGGAGAAGCCGAAGCAGCCGAAGAGCGACCTCGCGAGCATGGGCGTCTACGTCTTCACCAAGCGCGCCCTTCGCCGCTGGCTGTCCGAATCCCGGACCGACTTCGGCGGCAACGTCATCCCGGCGATGATCGACGGCGGTGCCCGGGTCTTCGGCTATCACTTCAACGGCTACTGGCAGGATGTCGGAACGATCCAGTCCTACTGGGAGGCGAACATGGCCCTCCTCGAGGATGCGCCGGAGCTCGATCTCTATGACAAGGGCTGGCTCATCCACACCCGCTCCGAGGAGCGCGCGCCGGCCATCGTGGGGCCCACGAGCCAGGTCCACCGGAGCCTCATCAGCCACGGCTGCGTCATCAACGGGACGGTCGTCAACTCGGTGCTCTCGCCCGGCGTCCGGGTGGAGGTCGGGGCGGTGGTCCGCGACTCGATCGTCATGTTCGACTCGGTGATCCGCTCCGGTGCCGTGGTCGACCGGGCCATCCTCGACAAGGAGGTCGTCGTGGGGCCGGGAGCGATCGTCGGCGAGGGCACGGATCTCTCGACCCCGAACCGCCAGGAGCCCGCCCGCCTGTTCACCGGGATCACGGTGGTCGGGAAGCAGTCGGTCGTGCCGCGCGGGGTACGGATCGGTCGGAACGTGAAGATCGGGGGCAACGTCCGCTCCACGGACTATCCGACCCGCGTCGTCAAGAGCGGATCGACCGTCGAACGGCGCGAGGAGGCCGCCCCGCATCGCGAACGCGGCGGAGCGGCGCGCGCTCCTCAGGCGATCGGCTCGGCAGGCGTCGCCGGCGCCGGTACCGGCGGAGCGGCCGTCTCGGGGCTCGTGCGGCAGACCGCCGAGCCGGCGTCGGGACGGTCCCGTCGCGCACCGTCCTGATCACGTCCGCGGCCACCGCGGCCGACGTCGAGCGGTGGTTCGCCGAACTCGGGGTCGCCCCTGAGCCTCGCATCGCGCGGGACGCGATCGCCGCCTGGGACGTGACGCTCGACGGCCGGCGGCGGTTCGACATCCGGATCACGGTGATCCTCGACCTCTCGCTTGCCGGCATCGTCTGGGTCCACTACGCGCCGCCGATCACGGACGGCTTCCGGCGGTCGTATCGGAAGCTGCTCCGCTGGAATGACGAGTTCCCCATGGTGAAGTTCGCCGTTGCGACGGACGAACGGCCGGTCCTCAGCGCCGAAATCCCGATCGAGCGACTCGATCGCGACGAGCTCGGGCTCGCGATCGCCCGCCTGCTCGCCGTGTGCGACGCGCTCGCCGACGAATCCGCCGCCTGGATCTGGCTCGACGGGAAGGTCCCGCCGGCGGGCGAGCGACGAAGTCGTGGCGCCGCGCTCCTCGATCGCTACGCGCCGCGGCTCGGCGAGCTCGGCGGGGCGTGAGGGGCACCGCCGCGGGGGAGGCTGGACCGTCGGCGTCGCGCCGGGATCGTCGTCGCCCGGTTCTCATGGCCGCCATCATCGCCACACTCGTCGGGGCGATCGTCGGCGCGGCCGGGATGCTCCTCGCGGTCGTCCCGGTCGCCTCCGCGGCGACGCCCGACCTCACGATCGTCTCCGTGACGACGTACGACGTCCGGCCGGATCGACATCTCGTCCATGTGACCGTCGCCCTGCGCGCGACGAACCGCCACGCCGATACGGTCATCCGTCGCTACTTCGTCGACCACGCGATCCTGTCGCTCCAACCGGGCACGTCCGGGTTCGCCGTCGCGGCCGTGGGCTCGACGGTCCATCCGACCGTCCGGACGACCTCACGCACCGCGAGCCAGACGCTCGTCTCGATCGCCTTCGGGACGCAGCTCGGGAGCGGTCGGACGATCGCCCTGCGGCTGACGTTCGACCTCGTGGATCGGGGCGGCGAGGCCACGCGCACCCTGCGGGTGGGACAGTCGCTCGTGACCTTTCCCGTCTGGGCCTTCGGGACCGCGACCACACCGGGCTCGACGGTGGCGGTGACCGTGCCGGCGGGATATGCCGTCGAGGTGGTGGGCGGACCGCTGACCGGCCCGACGACGGATCCCGGCGGGCTCCAGCGGTACGCCAGCGGCCCGCTCGCGCAGCCGATGACGTACGCGGCGTACGTCGTCGGCACGGCTCCCGGAGCGTATCGCGACACGTCGCTCACGCTCACGGTCGCGGGCGCGCCGCTCTCGGTGGTCGTCCGTGCCTGGCTGGACGATGCGCCGTTCGGGACGAGGGTCGCGACCGTCCTGCGCGGCGGCCTGCCGGCGCTCGGCCGACTCATCGGCATCCCGATCCCGGACAGCGGCGCGACCCCGCTCACCGTGGACGAAGCGGTGACGCGCGCGGCCGGCGGGTATGCCGGACTATTCGATCCGGCGGCCCACCGGATCGCCATCGCCTACGACGCGACGCCCGGGGTCGTGCTCCACGAGGCCGCCCATGCGTGGTTCAACGGCTCCCTCGTCGCGGACGGCTGGGCCGCCGAGGGGTTCGCGGCGTACTACGCCGGACTGGCGGCGGGCCCGCTCAGGATCGCCGTCCCGCCGATGACGCTCAGCAAGGCGCTCCTCGCCGCCCGGATCCCCCTCAACGGCTGGTCGCCCGGCCGCGCGCAGCCGACGACGGACGCCTACGCGAGAGCGGCCGCGCTCCGGCTCGCAACGCTCATCGCGGCCCGCGCCGGCCAGGCCGGGCTCGCGGCCGTATGGCGGGCAGCGGCCGCCGGCGAGCCCGCCGACGTGCCGGTCCACGGCGGGTCGAACGGGTCCACCGCCGGGGGTCCGGTCGCGCCCGACTGGCGAGGGCTCCTCGATCTCCTCGAGACTCGGACGGGTCGCTCGTACACGGACCTGTGGAAGGCGTGGGTCGTCCGCCCGGACGAGGTCGCCCTCCTCGATGCCCGGGCGACCGCGCGAACCGACTACGCGGCTGCCGTCGCGGAGGCTGGTGCGTGGGAACTCCCCGCCTCGATCCGCGAGGCGCTCGACGCCTGGCAGTTCCCGGTCGCGGAGCGTCTCATCGCCGCGGCGCGCGCCGTCCTCGCGCTCCGGCCGGCCCTGACGGCCGCGGCGGCTGCGGCGGGACTCGTCGAGCCGTCCTCCGTGCGGACCGCCTTCGAGACGATGCCCGATCCGAGTCAGGCGGCCGCGATCGCGACCGCCGAGCGCGCCGCGATCGCGGCGCTCGCCGCCGATGCCGCCGCCAGGCCGACCGCGTCCGACCCGATCGGCTGGGTCGGACTCCTCGGTTCGGACCCGGACGCGGCGATTGCCGCCGCGCGGAGCGCCTTCACCGCCGGCGATCTCATGACGGCCGTCGAGCGCGGCGAGGCGGCCCGGGCCACGTGGGCGGGTGCCGTCGATGTCGGCCGGACGCGCCTCGCGGTCCTCGGCCTGCTCCTCGCGGCGTTCGGGATCGCCGTCCTGCTCGTCTCACGACGACGCGATCGTCATCGGGGGAGGACCCCCCGGTACGGTACACTCGCCGACGATCCGCGCCCGGGCTCGCATTCCGGACGCGAACCGGGAGACGACCGATAGGCATCCTCCACACGAGCCCATCGCGGGAGATCCTGTCCGGCGAGTCGGCGGACGTCTACTTCGCGCGTGCCGAGCGGGTGCTCGAGCGTGAAGGGCTCGACCCGCTCGTGTCGATGGAGGTGTTCAGCCGCGAGGCCGGCATCCTCTGCGGCATCGACGAGGCGAAGAACCTCCTCGCCCATGTCCTCGGCGACGGCCCGGCGGGTTCGCTCACGGTCGAGGCGCTCGACGACGGCGACCCGTTCGAGGCGAAGGAGATCGTCCTCAGGATCACCGGCCGGTACCGCCAGTTCGGCCTCTACGAGACGGCGATCCTCGGCATGCTCGCGCAGTCCACGGGATGGGCGACCGCGGCCCGGGAATGCGTCGAGGCGGCTGCGCCGGCGCCGATCATCAGTTTCGGCGCCCGGCACGTCCATCCCGATGTCACGGACGTCCTCGACTACGCGGCGATCGTCGGCGGCTGCGTCGGGGCTTCGACGCCGGCGGGCGCGCGCCTGGCCGGCCTCGCACCCACGGGCACGATGCCCCACTCGCTCGTCCTCATCTTCGGCGACACGGTCCGCGCCGCGGAGGCGTTCGATCGCGACCTCGAGGACGACGTGCCCCGGATCGTCCTCATCGACACGTTCAAGGACGAGGCCGAAGAGGCGCTCCGCGTCGCCCACGCCCTCGGCGACCGGCTCTATGGCGTCCGCCTCGACACACCCGCGGAGCGAGGCAGGGTGACCGCCGACCTCGTCAAGGAGGTCCGGGCGAGGCTCGACCTCGAGGCATTCGGCCACGTGAAGATCGTCGTCTCCGGCGGCCTCTCGCCCGATCGGATCACGTACTTCCGCGAGGCCGAGGCCCCGGTCGATTCGTACGCAGTGGGCTCGTACATCAGCGGCGCTGCGCCGATCGACTTCACCGGCGACATCAAGGAGATCGACGGGCGGCCGATCGCCAAGCGCGGCCGGATCCCCGGCCGGACGCCGAGTCCACGCCTGCGGACGGTGGACCTCGAGGCCTGGCGCTCCGGCGGCTGAACCTCGCCCGGTCCGGCGGCTGAGCCCGCCACGCCGGCGGTTTCATGCGACCATCCGCCGATGAGCGAACCGCTGCCTGCGCCGAGCGAGGATCGGGGGGACTCGGCGGACGGTCCGCCGGCCGAGAGCGCCTATGAGCTGCTCCGGCGCGGCGAGCGACTCCTCGCGGATCGCCATCATGCCCAGGCGGCGATCGTGCTCGAGCGGGCTGCGCGACTGGAACCCGGCAAGGCGTCCATCCTCGAGGCGCTCGGTCGGGCCTTCTACAACAGCGGCCAGCGGGCGCGCGCGGCGGAGACGTTCGCGACGCTGCTCGAGTTCGACCCGTCCGCCCACTACGCCCACTACGGGCTTGGCCAGAGCCTCAAGGGACTGGGCAGGGAGCGCGAGGCGCGAACGCATCTCCGGCTCGCTGTCGCCCTCAGCCCCGAGTCTCGCCTGTACCTCGGGGCGCTCGAGCGGATCGGGCCGGCCGATGCGCCAGCCGACTGATCGGCGGTCGGGTCAGATCTCGTCAGCTGCGCCGTCGCGGGTGAGGCGATCGAGCCAGAGCAGGCCGAGGATGGACTTCGCGTCGGCGAGCCGGCCGTCCGTCGCGGCCGCCATCGCGTCGTGGCGGGAGAGCCGCGCGAGCTCGAGCCGCTCGTCCTCGTCCGGACCGCGCCGGTCTCCGCTCGCGGGTCGCAGATCCGTGGCGAGGTACAGGTGCATGAGCTCGGAGGCGAATCCAGGGGCCGTCCAGAAGCTGCCGAGGTGGCGCCACACGCCGGCCCGATAGCCGGTCTCCTCCTCGAGCTCGCGCGGGGCGGCGAGTGCATGGTCCTCGACCTCGCCGGTCGCCGGGTCCACGATGTCGAGCGTCCCGGCCGGGATCTCGAGCATCGCCCGTCCGGCCGCGGAGCGCCACTGGCGGACCATGAGGACGCGGTCCTCCGGGTCGAGGGCGAGGATCGCCACCGCTCCCGGATGGCCGCACACGTCGCGCTCGGCGCGCGTGCCGTCCAGCCGTTCGATCGTGTCGATCCGGAAGGTCAGATAGTGGCCGCGGTGGAGGATCCGGGAGCCGACCACCCGTTCCTCGAGCGGGTCGTTCGTCGTTCGATCGGCGCTCAGGCGGACACCGCCGCGGCCGCCGCTGCGGCCTTGAGCTGGGTGACGGACATCCCCGTGTCGCCGTCGAAGAGGTGGAGCTTGTCGAGCGGCAGGGCGAGTGTCAGGTCGTCGCCCGGCATGACCCGATGGCTCGCGTTGACGATCGCGACGAGGTCCTTTCCGGCCGCCGACACGTGGAGGAGTTCCTGGGCGCCGAGATACTCGACGACATCGGCGCGACCGTGGATCGTCGCGACCCCCGAGCTCGGACCGCCGAGGTCGAGGTGATCCGGGCGGAAGCCCGCGACGAGTTTCCGGCCGGCCATCTGACCCACGGCCTGGCGGAGGCGGTCGGGGACCGGGATCGTCGTATCCGGCGCCTCGAGCGTCGTGGAGTCGCCGCTTCCCGAGACGGTCACGTCGACGAAGTTCATCGAGGGGCTCCCGATGAAGCCGGCGACGAACCGGTTCGTCGGGTGGTCGTACAGCTCCTGCGGGGTTCCGACCTGCTGGAGGAGCCCCTCGCTCATGACGGCGATGCGGCTGCCCATCGTCATCGCCTCGACCTGGTCGTGCGTGACGTACACGGTGGTCGTGCGAAGGCGCTGGTGGAGTCGGGCGAGCTCGGCCCGCGTCTGGACGCGGAGCTTCGCATCGAGGTTGGACAGCGGCTCGTCCATGAGGAAGACCGCCGGCTCGCGGACGATCGCCCGACCGAGCGCGACCCGCTGGCGCTGGCCGCCGGAGAGCTCCTTCGGCTTGCGGTCGAGGTAGCGGCCGATGTCGAGGATGTCCGCGGCCTCCTTCACCCGCCGCTCGATGTCCGCCTTGGGGACTTTCCGCAGCTTGAGGCCGAAGGCGAGGTTGTCGCGGACCGTCATGTGTGGATAGAGAGCGTAGCTCTGGAAGACCATCGCGATGTCGCGATCCTTCGGCGCGACGTCGTTGACGACACGATCGCCGATCCGGAGCTCGCCGGCCGTGATCTCCTCGAGGCCCGCGATCATCCGCAGGCTCGTCGTCTTGCCGCAGCCGGACGGTCCCACGAGGACCATGAACTCCCCGTCGCGGATCTCGAGGCTGAGGTCGTTGACGGCAAGGACCTCGCCGTACTTCTTCACGACGTGGTCGAACGTCACGGTGGCCAACGTACGCTCCCTGCCGTCCGGGTCATCGCGGGACCCTGCATCCGGCCGTCGGAGCGGCGCGGACGGTCCCCGTACGAGGTGCCGGTTTCGGCTGGCGGCATCCTAGCACCGGCTCGAGGCCGTATCGCGACGAAACCGCGACCGATGCGACCCCCGCCTCGGGGCGGTGGCGGCGGGGCGGCGGATCGTCGGCGGCGGATCGTGGGGCGGCGGCGGCTCGGCGGCGGCGGTGCGATGGGCCACTCGCGATGGGCCACTCGCGATGGGCCATTGCTGTCACGTGATCCTCAGGCGCGCACTGGTCCGCGCCCCCGACGATCCAGAGCAGGCTCGCGTGCAGGAGGCCCTCGTCCAGCAGTGACAGGGGGTCGCCTGGCGGGCATCTGTCAACGACCAGGTGACCAGTGCGCGCCTCAGGGTCATCTGGCAGAAACCGCGCAAACCGCACGAGCCGCACGAGCCGCACGAACCGCACGAACCGCGGGGTCCAGCGAAGGACCGCGCGGGCGTGGTCAGCCCACTCGACCCGATCGACCGGTGACGAGGACGGTGATCGTCGCGAGCGCCGGGGTGCGGTCCAACCCTGCGGCCAGAGCGAACCCGACGAAGGAGCGACGGTGCCTCGCGGGGAACTCGCTCCGCGAGGGGGGGATTGGGGTGGCCTATGGGTTTCGAACCCATAACCTGCGGATCCACAATCCGCTGCTCTGCCGTTGAGCTAAGGCCACCGTGCAAGCCCGGAGCAGACGAGCACCGCCGGGAGCCTCGGCAGTATACCCGCGGTTCCAGCGGGCCCAAGGGGAACGGGGCCCAGGCGGAACGGGTCGCGCCACCGGCTCATCAGCGCGACGCGGGACATCGTGCCCGCCAGTACTCCCGGCTCGGCCGCGCGGGACCATCGCGCCGGCTGACCATGCCGCACTCCCCCCGTAGGGTGAGGACTGCACCGGAACGCGTGACAGACCCCGACCGCCGGCCCGGAGCGAGCACGACTGAGGAACCGCCGCCACTATGCCATCCCTGTCGCCGATCCGTCCCGCCCGACGCCTTCGTCGGCGGCCGCGATTCGGCGCGTTCATGGCCGCCACCTTCGCCGTAGCGACGCTCGGCCTGTTCCTCACCCCGATGAGCGTCCTCGGCTGGGGCCCCAGTTCGTTCAGCAGCTCGGACGAGGCGGAGCTCATCGCCCTGACGAACCAGGCGCGGGTCGGCACCGGACTGCCCGCCCTCGTGGTCGACGGCGCGCTCACCTCGATCGCCCGCTGGCGGAGCCAGGACATGGCGGTCCGGGGCTACTTCGGCCACGACATCCCGAGCCCTCCGGGCGGGATGGTCTTCGGTGAGATGGATCGGCGCGGATACTGCTACTCGGTCGCCGGAGAGAACATCGGCTGGAACACGTACCCGGACGACGTCGCGACCCAGCAGATCGAGTCGATGTTCCTCGCCTCGCCCGGCCACCGGGCGAACATCATGGGTGCGTCGTGGAACCGCATCGGCGTCGGTGCGTACGAGGACGCGAGCGGCAAGAAGCTCTGGACGGTCCTCTTCGCGGATGCCTGCTCGGTGGCGCCGAAACCCACTCCAAGGCCGACTCCCAGGCCGACGCCCAGGCCGACACCCGCCGCCACGCCCGCGCCCGCGGCGACGACGCGACCGACCTCCCCGCCGACGCCGACTCCTGTATCGACCCCGGCTGCGCCGCCCGCGACCGTGATACCCGCGACGCCCACCCCGACCCCCACCCCGAGCCCGACCACCAGCCTCTCCCCGACGCCGAGCCCGACCACCTCGCCGTCCCCGACGGCGGCCGCGCCAAGCCCGACCACCGCTGGCCCGCCGCCGACCGGGACGCTCCGGGTCCGCGACGCGCCGGGGCCGGCGGGGCTCTTCGGCACGATCGTCGGTGGCGTCGCCGGGTTCTTCTTCGGCGGCTGAGCGCCACGGTCCCGCGGTGAGCGGTACCCGCCGCCACCCCGACCGGTACACTGCCCGCTGATGCCGCCCATCCTCGAGGCTCGCGACCTCACGAAGGCGTACCGCCTGGGCGAGACCACGGTCGAAGCGCTCCGCGGTGTCTCGTTGGCGGTGGACGAGGGTGAATTCGTCGCTCTGATGGGCCCTTCCGGATCCGGCAAGAGCACGCTCCTCCAGCTGCTCGGCGGTCTCGACCGGCCGACGAGCGGCGACGTCATCCTCCAGGGCGAGACGATCAGTCGCCTCCGCGACGAAGATGCCACCCGTCTCCGTCGCGATCGGACCGGCTTCGTCTTTCAGTTCTTCAACCTCATCCCGCTGCTCGACGTGGCCGAGAACGTGGGTCTGCCGTTCACGATCGCCGGCCAGGACCCCCGCAGCGGCGATCTCGCCGTCCGTGTCCGCGACGCCATCGAGCTCGTCGACCTGCAGGGCAAGGAGCACCATCGGCCCGATCAGCTCTCGGCGGGTGAGCAGCAGCGAGTGGCCGTCGCCCGGGCGCTCGTCACGAGGCCGGCCCTCCTCTTCGCCGACGAGCCGACCGGCAACCTCGACTACACGACGGGCTCGGAGATCCTCGATGCACTCTGGCGCAGCTGCACCGAGCGGCGACAGACGATCGTCCTCGTCACGCATGACTCCAAGGCGGCCGCCTACGCGGATCGCGTGTGCGTCGTGCGGGATGGGCGGATCCTCGAGGAGATCCGCCTCGGGCGGCGGGCGACCCATGACGCGACGCCGCTCATCGCCCGACTCGCCCAGCTCGGCCTGTAGCGTGGCAGCGGCCTGATGCGAGGCCGGCGATGCGTGGGCTGACCGGGCTCGCCTGGCGAAGCCTGTCGGCGAGGCGTGGCCGGGCGGTCCTCACGATCGTGGGGATCGCCCTCGGGGTGGGAGTCCTGTTCGCCGCCCTCGCCACGAACGACGGCATCGAACGCTCCGCGGACCGGACGGCGGCCGCGCTCGTGGGCCGGGCGGACCTCCGGGTCACCGCCTTCACCGAGCGCGGCCTGTCCGACGCGACGGTCGCCGCGATCCGGGCCACACCCGGCGTCGCCGTCGCCGCCCCGCGGATCGAGCGTCGTACCTTCATCGCCACGGCGCTCGGCGCCGGCCCGGCGGTGGCGCCGCCGATCACGGTCCTCGCCATCGATCCGGCCAGCGACCCGCAGATCCACGACCTTGCGGGTTCCGCCGCCCTGGGCGCGGCCGCGGCAGGGCCGCCACGGGCGCTCGTCTCGGCGCGGCTCGCGGCCGAGGCCGGATTGCACATCGGCTCCACGTTCACCCTCCAGGGCATCGCCGATCCCTCCGTCTCGACCGTGACCGTGACCGGCATCCTGTCCGGCAGTGGTCCGGTCCTCGGCTCGTCCGGCCGAACGGCGGTCATCACCATCGACGAGGCCCGGATCGTCTTCGGACCCCTCGGCACGACGGAGGTGGATCTGCGCCTCGCGCCTGGCGCGACGGTCGACGGGGTCACGGCGGCCCTCGGCCAGCGCCTCGTCAACGAGCCGTACGTCGTCAGCCGGCCGGCGGATATCGCGGCGTCCATCCGCGCGTCGACGTCGGACTTCCAGGCGACGACGGCACTGCTCGCCGCCGTCGCCCTGTTCGTCAGCGCGTTCCTCATCTTCAACACCCTCTCGATGACGGTCGCCGAGCGGACGCGTGAGGTCGGGTTGCTCCGTGCGGCGGGCGCGGGGCGCGGGCAGGTCGCCCGGTTCGTCCTCGTCCAGGCGCTCGCCCTCGGGATCGGCGGGTCGATCGTGGGTGTCGGCGTCGGCCTCGTCCTCGCGGCGATCATGGCGCGCTACGTCGCGAGCATCGCGAACGTCCCGCTCGACGGCCTGTCCGTCCCCCCTTCCGGGGTCGCACTCGCCGTCGGCGTCGGCCTGGCGGTCACGATCGCTGCGGCGATCGAGCCGGCGATCCGGGCCGGCCGCATCTCCCCGATCGAGGCGCTCCGGGCGCGGTCCGTGGATGCTCGGACCGGCGGTGGGGCCCGGCTGCGCTGGCTCGTCGTGGTGTTCATCGTCGTCGCCGTCGCGGGCCTGCTGGTCTGGCCGACGGGCGGGGCGGTGGGCTCACCGCTCCGCGCGCTCGTCGTCTACGCGATCCTCCTCGCGGTGACCATCGCCTCGCCGTTCCTCCTCGCGCCGCTCGGACGGATCGCCGGCCTGCCGTTCGCGCTCGTCCTGCGCACCGAGGAGCGTCTCGCCCGCGGCGCCGCGGTCCGCGATCGGAGCCGCACGGCGCTCACCGTGGGCGCGCTCCTCGTCGGCGTCGCGATGATCGTCGCCGTCGGCGCGGTCGCGCTCAATGCGCGGTCGGCCGCCGAGTCGTGGCTCACGGATGTCGTGCCCGGCGACGAAGTCGTCACGTCGATCGTCCCGGCCGCCATCGATGCGACCGGACCCGGCGCGACGCTCGGCGCTGTCCCGGGAGTCGTGCAAGTCACGCCGATCGCGACCTTCGCCTCGGCGTACGAAGGGCTTCGCCTCGACGCGACCGCGATGGCCGGCGCGGATCTGCTCGCCGACGGGCGGCTCACGTTCGTCGCCGGCGACCGGAGGGCGGCCCTGACCGGTCTCGACGGCGGCGGAACGGTGATCCTGCCACGAAGCGTGGCCGATCGGTTCGGGCTCCGGGTCGGTGACCGCATGGCGTTCACCGTGGGTGGTGCGGAGCCCGTCGTGGATCTGCGGGTGACGGGCATCGTGGAGCGGACCATCCCGGGACGGGCCGGCGAGTCGATCCTCATCGGGTGGAGCGATGCGATCGGGCGGTTCGGGGTGCTCGGCGCAGATTCGTTCGCCGTCCGGTTCGCGCCGGGGACGGCCGCGACGACCCGCCCGGCGCTCGAGGCCGCGGCCCGACAGCTTGCCCTCGAACCGAACACCCTCGAAACGATCCGGGGTGCCATCGGCGACGCGCTGGGCCAGGTGTTCGGCCTGTTCGACGGGCTGTCGGCGATCGCGGTGATCGTGGCGGGTCTCGGCATCGTCAATACCCTCACGATGAACGTGGTGGAACGCGTCCGCGAGATCGGCGTCCTTCGAGCGACGGGGATGACCCGGCGACAGGTGTGGCGGATGGTCGTCGTGGAGGCGGGCGTGCTCGGGATCGTCGGGGCGATCCTCGGCTCGATCGCCGGGATGGCGGCCGGCGTGGCGCTGATCGTGCTGGCCGAGGGTTCCGTCGGCAGTGTCGCGATCGATGTCCCGTGGCAGACGATCGGGCTCGCTGCCGTCTTCGGGGTCGCCGTCGCGATGATCGCCGCGTACTACCCGGCCCGGCTCGCGAGCCGGATCTCGATCGTCCGCGCCGTCCAGTACGAGTGACCTGCGGCCGCGGCGGCGCGCCACGGGATGGAGCCGGCGCGAGCGGCCTGCCCATCGTGGTCGGACTGCCCATCGTGGTCGGACTGCCCGCCGGTCGAGTAGACTCGCCGCAGTCCGTCAGGCCATCGGACCGCGCATGGAGCGGAGGACCCGCATCGGATGTTCGCGACCACCCGCCTCGACCGGCTGCCCACGACCGAGCGCGGCATCACGATCGGTGACTTCCTCGTCCCCATGCGGGTCGGCGATCGGCTGGGAACGCGGACCCGTCACATCGCCCTCGTCATCGTCGGGGCGGCCTTCATCGCCCTCACGGCGAACCTCTCGATCCGGCTCGGCGACGATCCGGTCCCGATCACCGGGCAGACCTTCGCCGTCCTCATCGTGGGCGGGGCGCTCGGATTCCGGCGGGGCATCCTCGCCACGATGTTCTACCTCGTGCTTGGCCTCGTCCTTCCCGTCTACGCGGACCATCGGTCCGGCCTCGCGATCATCGGGACCATCTCGGACGGACGGCTCGTCCTGGGGCCGACCGGTGGGTACCTCGTCGGGTTCATCCTCGCCGGGGCGCTCGTGGGACGCCTCGCCGAGCTCGGCTGGGACCGCCATCTCGGCGGCGCGCTCACGGCGATGCTCATCGGGGACGTGGCGATCTATGTCGTGGGCCTGCCGTGGCTTCTGGCGGCGACGCATGAGAGCGTCTCGTGGACGATCGCGAACGGGCTGACTCCGTTCCTCATCGGCGATGCGGTGAAGATCGCCCTGGCCGCTGGGTTGTTCCCGGCAGCGTGGTGGGCCCTGGGCCGTCGCCCGCCCGAACGGTAGCGATCCGAGGAGCCCCAGATGACCCGGACGGACGAGGCAGGTGACCCAGGTCCGGTCGACGATCTCAGCGGACTCTACGGCCCTGACTCCGAGGCCTGGCGACTCAATCGCGAAGCCGCTCTGCTCCTCGCGGCCGGACCGCGCGCCCTGCTCCTGCAGATCGCTCATCCGCTCGTCGCCGAGGGTGTCGACCAGCACAGCGCCTTCCGAGTGGATCCGTGGGCCCGACTCGCCGGCACGCTGCGGAGCTACCTGACGATCGTCTATGGCGACGGGCCCACGGCGCGTCGCGAGATCGCGCGGCTCGCGCGGCTCCATCGGTCGATCGCCGGACCCGTCCGCGATCCCCTGGCACGAGCGCAGACCGACAGCTCGCGGTACGACGCGCTCGACCCGACCCTTTCGCTGTGGGTCCATGCCACGCTTGTCGACTCGACGATCGTGGCGTACGACGCCTGGATCGAGCGCCTCTCCCCGGTTCGTCGCGAGCGCTTCTACGCGGAGACGCGACCGATCGGACACGCCTTCGGGATCCCGGACGAGCTTCTGCCACGGACGTACGACGACTTCGTCGCGTATCTGGCGGCGATGCTCGGCCCCGATGGTCCGATCCATCCCACGCCGACGGCGTGCGATCTCGCCCGGTCGATCCTTCGTCCGCCGCTTGGGCCGCTCGTGCCGCTCGTGGCCGGCCGCATCGGTCTCGCGGCCCACGCCGAGGCGATCGCTGGCCGGCTCGCGCGTCTCGTGCCGCCCGCGGCGACAGCGTGGGCCCTGTGGCCGTCCGTCGCCCTGCTGCCGCCGACGCTGCGAGCCGAGCTCGGTCTCGCCTGGGACCCGCCGCGGCAGCTCGTGGCCGGGTGGCTCGCGCTCGGCATCCGGACCTGGCGGCCATGGCTCCCGATCGAGTGGCGACAGATGCCGCGGGCGCGGGCCGCCGACCGGCGGATCGCTGCAGGCCGGGCCGCAGCGGGCAGCGGCATACTGCGCGGATGACCGAGCGGATGACCGAGCGGATGACCGAGCGGATGACCGACGTCGGGCCGGACACCACCACGCAGACAGCGTTCCTCGACGCGATCCGCTCCGCTCTGCCCGGCCTGGCGCTCCTCACCGAGGCGGTGGACCGCGAGTCGTATCGGCGGGACGAGACCGCGTACCTCGCCAGCGGCCTTCCGCTCGCGGTCGCGCTGCCCACCACGGCGGAGGAGGTCGGGACGCTCATGCGCCTCGCCACCGCCCACCGCATCGCCGTCGTGCCGCGCGGCGCCGGGTCCGGCCTCTCCGGCGGTGCCGCCGGGATCGACGGGGCCCTCACCGTCGCGTTCACGAAGATGGACCGGATCCTCGAGATCGACCACGCGAACCTCGTCGCGATCGTCCAGCCGGGCATCCTCAACGCGGCGTTCAAGGCCGCGGTCGCGGCGGAGGGCCTGTTCTACGCGCCGGACCCCGCGAGCTATGAGATCTGTTCGATCGGCGGGAACATCGGCACGAACGCCGGCGGCCTGTGCTGCGTGAAGTACGGCCAGACGCGCGACTCGGTCCTCGGCCTGGAGGTCGTCCTCGCCGACGGGACGATCCTCCGGACCGGCGGCCGCAGCGTCAAGGACGTCGCCGGATACGCGCTCACCCAGCTGTTCGTCGGGTCGCAGGGGACGCTCGGCCTCGTGACCGAGGCGACGCTCAGACTCCGGCCGCTGCCCCCGCCGCGGGCGACGCTCCTCGCCTTCTTCCCGACGCTCGCCTCGGCCGGCGATGCGGTCCGCGCGATCTCGGACGCGGGGGTCGCGCCGGTGACGCTCGAGCTCATGGACCGCCCGACCATCGAGGCGGTGGACGACTGGCATCACCTCGGCCTCGACCGCTCCGCGGCGGCGATGCTCCTCGTCGAATCCGACGTTCCCGAGGCGGCCGCCGTGGCGGAGCTCGATCGGGCGGCCGCCGCGTGCGAGGCGTCGGGCGCGTCGTCCGTCGTCCGGGCGGCCGATCCGACCGAGGCCGACTGGCTTCGCCAGGCGCGGCGCCTCGCCCTCCGGGCGCTCGAACGCCTCGGGACGGTCCGGATGGAGGACGTCGGGGTCCCGCGCGGCCGCGTGCCCGAACTCCTCGAGGCGATCGAGGGAATCGCTCGCCGTCACGGCATCCGGATCGCGACCTTCGGCCATGCCGGCGACGGCAACCTCCACCCGAACTTCATCTTCGAGCGGGACGACCCGCGCGCGGAGGAGCTGACGGAGGCGGCCCGCGCGGATCTCTTTCGGGCGGCGATCGCCCTCGGCGGGACCATCACGGCCGAGCATGGCGTGGGCTCGAGCAGACGCTCGGCGCTCGTCGAGCAGGTCGGGCCGGACGCGATCCGCGTCATGCGCTTGATCAAGTCCGCCCTGGACCCGCTCGGGATCCTCAACCCGGGCAAGGTGCTGTGATCGGCCCTCGCTGATGGGTGGCGGCGGAGCGGCCATCCTCGCCCTCGATCTCGGCACGACGGAGCTCAAGGCCGGCCTCATCACGACCGACGGGCGCCTGCTCGCGGCGGCCAGGGCCGGCTATCCCCTCGACGTCGATGCCGCGCGCGGGCGGGCCGAGGAGGATCCGTCGACGTGGTGGAGCGCCCTCGAGTCCGTCGTCGGCGAGGTCCTCGCCACCGCTCCGGGAGGGCTCCCGGGGGGTTCGACAGCGGCGATCGAGGTCGCCGCGATCTGCGTCGTCGGTCAAGGGCCGACGCTCGTCGCGGTCGCCGAAGATGGGACGGCGACGCACTCGGCGATCACGTGGCTGGACGGACGATCGTCCGCGGAGGCCGGTCAGCTCGCGAGCGCGACGGGACGGTCCGGCTGGGGTCTCGGCATCGCACCGGCGGCGTTGTGGTTGGAGCGGCAGGAACCCGCCGCCGCGGATCGGACCCGCTGGTACCTCAACACGTGGGAATGGGCGGCCTGTCGACTGTCCGGCGTCGCGGCGGCGACCGTGTCGCTCGGCCAGGAGCCGATCGATCGGGACCGGGTGGCGACGGAGGGGCTGCACAGCGAGCGCCTGCCTCCGATCGTCCCCGCAGGAATGATCGTCGGCGGTCTGCTCCGGGACGTCGCGGAGCGCCTCGGCCTCCGACCGGGCCTGCCGGTCGTCGCCGGGACCGTCGACTCGTTCGCCAGCTTCCATGGCGCCGGCCTCGTCGATCCCGGGCAGGCGATCGATACCGGCGGCACCTCCGGCGGGTTCGCCGTCTACTGGGACGCGCCGGTCGAGGTCCCCGCGACATGGGTCGCGCATGCGCCGCTGCCGGACCGCTGGTTCCTCGGCGGGGCGATGACGTCCACCGGCAAGGCTCTCGACTGGCTCGGGGAGCGGATCCTCGGCGGTCTCCCGCAGGAGCAGCTCATCGTGGAGGCTGCGGCCGTGGCGCCGGGCGCGGGCGGACTCCTGTTCCTGCCGTACCTGTCCGGCGAGCGGTCGCCGCTGTGGGATCCGAGCGCGCGCGGGGCGTTCATCGGCCTCACGCTCGGACACGCTCAGGCCCATCTCACCCGGGCCGTGCTCGAGGCAGCCGCGTTCGCGCTCCGCCATGTCGCGACGCCGATCCTTGCCGCCGGTGTCCGGGTGGACCAGCTCGTGGTGACCGGCGGGACCGCCCGCGGCGATACCTGGAACACCATCAAGGCGGACGTCCTCGGGGTCCCGGTCGCGGTCCCCGAGATCTTCGACTCGGCGGTCCTCGGCGCGGCGATCCTCGGCGCGGTCGCGATCGGCGCATTCGGGACGGTGGGCGACGCGATCGGAGGGATGGTGCGGATCGCGCGCCGCATCGAGCCGGACCCGGCGAATCGGGCGGTCTATGACGCGGCGTTCGCGGCGTACGTCGAGGCGTGGCCGGCGATCGCCCCGACGGTCAGGCGGCTGCGCGAACTTCCCTGAGCAGGGAGGCGGGGTCGTGCCGGCGTCGACAGAAACCGCCAGATGGTCCTCAGGCGGGCGTTGGTCGGCCGCTCCATGCCCCGGTGGGCATGATCGAAACGCAGGGAGGCGCCAGACGGTCGAAGCCACGCTCGCGGGCGCCCGTCGCATGGGGAGTCTCACGGTCCAGCCCGGACGAGCGACCGCCTGGTGAACATCTGGCAGGAATGAGCGGAGCGCACGAGCCCACTGAGCGCACGAGCCCACTGAGCGCGCGGGCCTGACGACCCGAGGTCGCTCCCGCGAAGCCCGGCGTCGACAGTGGTCCGTGAGTCGGTCCGCGGCAAGGTCCTGCGCCGTTCGCCAAGGGCACCCCGGAGTCCGTCCGCGGTCTCGTGCTAGACTCCGCCCGTCTTCGGGGCAGGGTGAGATTCCCGACCGGTGGTAGGGCTCCGCGCACGCGGGGTCGAGCCCACGAGCGATCCGTCGGCCAGTCGGCCGTCGGGTTCGCAGATCCGAGCGGCGGCCAACGGCCGTCGAACCGGAGCCGACGGTACAGTCCGGATGGAAGAAGACGATCGGCTGTGCCCGGCATCGGGCGCGGCGGGCCGTGGCGTGTATCCCCGAAGCGAGCGAACGGAGCTTCGGGTTGGATCTGACGGAGACCACGGACGAACGCGTGAACGGCGCACCTGCGGGCGTGCCCTCCGTCGCGTCGAACCGCCCGGCTCTCGCGGCTCTCGCGGCTCTCGCGGCTCTCGCGGCTCGCGAGACTCCCGCGATCCAGGCTGTCGAGGTGTCATTCCGCTATCCGGGACGGACCTCCCGCCAGGCAGCGTCCCTCGCGGACCGGCTCGTCCTCGATCGTGTCTCGCTCGCCGTCGGTCCCGGCGAGTTCGTCGCTCTCGTCGGAGCGAACGGATCCGGAAAGAGCACGCTCCTGCGGCTCCTCGCCGGCCTCCTCCACCCGACCGGCGGTCGCGTCGACGTCGCCGGCGAGCCGATCTCCGCCCCGGACCGCCGCGTCGGCGTCGTGTTCCAGGAGCCGCGCCTCCTGCCCTGGCGCTCGGTCGTCGACAACATCGCCTTCCCGCTCGAGCTCGCCGGCTGGCCAGCGGATCGCCGCCGGGCACGCGCCCGGGAACTCCTCGAGCTCGTCGGCCTCGTCGGCGTCGACGACGAACGCCCCCACCGGCTCTCCGGTGGGATGCGCCAGCGCGCCGCGATCGCCCGCGCCCTTGCCCTTGAGCCGGGCATCCTCCTCCTCGACGAGCCGTTCAGCGCGCTCGACTCGCTCACCCGCGAGCGGCTCAACCTCGCGCTCCAGGAGATCTGGCGACGGACGGGCGCGAGCGTCGTTCTCGTCACCCATTCGATCGCGGAGGCGATCTTCCTCGCCGACCGCGTCCTCGTCCTCGCTCGACGCTCCGCCAGGATCGCCGGCACGATCGCGATCCCGTTCGCCCGGCCACGCTCGCTCGGCACGCTCGATGCCGCCGATGTCTCCGGGATCGCGGCGTCGGTCCGGGAGCTCCTCGCGGCCGACGAGGAGGCGACGCGATGATCGTCGATCGGCTCGTCCTCGCCGGATCGCCGCGCCGATCCTTCCGGGGTCCATTCCTGGCGGTGGTCGCGGGCGCGGCGCTGCTCGCCGGATGGAAGCTCCTCACCGTCATCGGCGGGTACCAGCCGTTCGTCCTGCCGCCACCGGAGACCGTCGCCGCCCGGTTCGTCCGGGCGTGGGCGGACGGGACGATGCTCCCGAACACGATCACCACCCTCTCCGAGGTCGGCCTCGGGTTCGTCGCGGGCGCCGGCTCGGCGATGGTCGTGGGCTACGGGCTCGCCCGGTCGCGGCTCATCGAACAGGCGCTCTCGCCGTATCTCGTCGCGGCCCAGGCGACGCCCATCCTCGCCCTCGCACCGCTCATCGCCCTGTGGTTCGGATCGGGGATCCTCTCGAAGGTCATCATCTGCGCGCTCATCGTCTTCTTCCCGGTCGCCATCTCGACCATGGTCGGCATTCGTTCGGTGGACGGACAGCTCCTCGAGCTGTGCCGGGCCCTCCGCGCGTCGCGCCGCCAGATCCTCCTCCGCGTGGAGATCCCGGGCGCGCTCCCCGCGATCTTCGGCGGGCTCCGGGTCGGGGTGACGCTGGCGGTGATCGGGGCGATCATCGGCGAGTGGGCGGGCGGCGATTCCGGCCTCGGCGTCCTCATCAACCTCGCCCGCGGCAGCCTGTTCGACACGCCGCTCCTCTTCGCCACGCTCGCGACCATCGCGATCGTCGGCGTCACGCTCTATCTCATGGTCGTGGCCATCGAGCGTCGTCTCGTCGGCGACCGCGGATGAACCAGCATGGAGGTCCCGTGAAGCGTTTCCTGCTCCTCAGCCTCGTGGCGGCGCCGTTGCTCGCAGCGTGCGGGTCCGGTGCGACCGCGGCCCCGAGCGCAGCGGCGTCGGCGGCCCCGGGCACGGCCGGCTCGACGGCCGCCTCGGCAGGCACATCGGTCCCGGCGACACCGTCCGGTCCGCCGACCAGGCTGACCGTCGGCCTGGGCTACATCCCGAGCGTGCAGTTCGCTCCGTTCTACCTCGCCCAGCAGGCGGGGTATTACGCTGCCGCCGGCCTGGACGTGACCTTCGAGAACAAGATCGATCCCGATCTCATCACCCTCGTCGGGCAGGGGGCGGTGGACATCGGCATCGCCGACGGGACGAGCGTCATCCCGGCGGTGGGCCAGGGGATCCCGGTGCGATACGTCGCGACGATCTACGCGAAGTTCCCGAACATCGTGTTCGCCAAGGCCTCCTCCGGGATCCACACGGCGGCCGACCTCAAGGGCCGCAGGATCGGGACGCCCGGCAAGTATGGCAGCAGCTGGATCATGCTCCAGGCGCTCCTCCAGTCCGCCGGACTCACGACGAACGACGTGAACATCCAGCTCTATCCGGACTTCGGGCAGGCGACGGCTCTCGCCCAGGGAGCCATCGACGCGGCGACCGGCTTCGTCAACAACGAGCCGGTCCAGATGGCACTGTCGGGGACGCCGGCGTCCGTCCTCACCGTCGACGGCATCGTGCCACTGCCCGGGAACGGGCTCATCGCCGGGACGGCGACGCTCACCGCCAAGCACGTGGCCCTGAAAGCGTTCGTGGCGGCGACCCTTCGGGCGATGGCGGTCATCACCTCCGATCCGCAGAAGGGCCTCGACGCCTCGGTCGCCCTCGTGCCCGACCTCGGCACGGACCGGCCGACGCAGCTCGCGATCCTCAAGGCGACGATCGCGACGTGGTCGAGCGCCTACACAGCCGCGCACGGGCTCGGGGCGATCGACCGCACCGCCTGGCAGCGGACCGTCGCATTCATGGTCGCGATGCCCGGCTCGCCGGTGGCGAGTCCCGCGCCGACCGTCGACCAGCTGGTGGACGAAAGCCTGCTCGCGCCGTAAGGCTGCCGCCGTCCGCCGTCCGTCGTCCGCCGTCCGCCGTCCGCCGTCGCGCGGTCGGTCGTCGATCCCGAGGTCAGTCCTCGGGTCCCTCGGCCTCCGTCGGGGCGGGGTGCCACGGTGCCGAGCGTCGCCGTTCGCGGTGCATCCGCTCCTCGGCCGTCCGCACGGCGCCCGCAAGGTCGCCGTCCACGGCGGGACACGCCCAGCCGAGCGAGAGGCGCACCGCGACCGCGCTCGCTTCGAGCCAGCGGTCGCAGGCGGCACGGACGCGCTCCACGTAGTTGATGGCCCGGACCTCGTCCGTTTCCACGAGGAGGATCCCGAAGCGGGCGCGACCGAGTCGGGCGACCCGATCCGCCGCACGGGCGTTCCGCCGAAGGGCGTCGGCGACCGGCGGGATCAGGCGATCCGCAGCCATCTCCCCGAAGCGATCGGCGAGGATGTCGAGACCGTCGAGCTCGGCGATGACGACCGTCGCGGGTCGCCCGTAGCGGGCCGAACGTGTCTGCTCGGTCGCGATCGTCCGGGACCACGAATATGGGCTGTCGAGGCCCGTGATCCGGTCCACGAGTCCCTCCGGTCCATCGTCCGCCTGATCGATGCCCGGTCGCCGATCGCCGCGCTCACGGTCGGGCCGACGCGAACCCGAGAGGAACGCCTCGATCGCGTCCGCGGCGCGGTCGTCTTCTGCCGGCATCGTGAAGCGGCGCGGCCGCGTGAGCTGGAGGTCATCGGGGCCCGTCCGTCGGGCTTCGGCGTCGTCGGTTGCCATGTCGGTGGGTGGTACTCCTGGCGAGGCGTCGATGGTCGGCCGCGGGGTGTCATTCGGGCCGGGTGCGCTGCCGGCTCCGGGGACCGTCGCGGCCGGCACGGGACCGGATGCCGTGACTGGCCCGGCGGCCGTCACCGGTCCGGAGATGGATGCGAGACGATCGGCAAGGACCGTGGGAGAGACCGTCGCGCCGTTCGGGGCCACGTACGACATATTGCTCTTGCCGAGATCGCGGTTCCGCCCGTGCCGGACGGCCGGCACGATGACGAGGATCATGATGACGAGATTGGCGACGATCGCCAGGATGAGGATACGGGATATCGATTCAGCGTCCATTTTTCGCGACTCCGTCGAGCCCGGCCACCGGCCCGGCTCACGAGTCTACGAGTGCTCCCCGGTCCCTGACGAGTGGATGGGGACCGTCCGGGACCTCTTTCCGGTGCTCCATGACACCGGTCCGGAGACTCCGGAGAGGTCTGGTGTGGTCGGGTCGTCGACGCGGCCCGTGCTAGCATCCGCGTCCGTGACCGCCGCCCTGCCTGCTCGGCCGCCGTTCGTGCTCCGTGCCCGGATCCTCAGCCCGCTCTCGAGGGGCGGCGTTCGTCACGAGCTGGACGGCCGGCTCGAGGTGGGACCGGACGGCCGCATCGCCTCCGTCGGACCGTGGTCCTCCTCCGCGATGACCTCCGCCGCGCCCTCGGTCTCGTCATCGGCCTCGGATCGGGGCGCCCTCCCGGTCGCCGACGTCCGGCCGTGGGTGGTCCTCCCGGGACTGGTCGATCTGCACGCCCACGTGCCGCAGCTTTCGAACGCGGGGCTCGGGTTCGGCCTCCCGCTCCTCGAGTGGCTCGAGCGGTACATCTTCCCGCTCGAGCGAGCGTTCGACGCGCCCGCGGCCGAGCGTCTCGCCCCGGCGGCCTTCCGGGCGTTCGCGGCCGCCGGCAGCACCACCGTGATGGCATACGGGGCGCTCTGGGAACCGAGCATGGACGTCGTGTTCCGGGCCGCCGAGGCGCACGGCATCCGGGCCGTCATCGGCAAGGTCATGATGGACCGACTCACCTACGACGCGGGCGATCGAACGCCGCGCGAGGTCCTCGACCTCTCCCTCCGGCAGTCGGCGGACCTCTGCGCCCGCTGGCACGGCCGTGACGACGGACGGCTGCGCTACGCGTTCACCCCCCGCTTCGCGGTGAGTTGCACGGCCGAGATGCTCCGTGAGTCGGCTCGCTTGGCCGAGCGCGCCGGCGCCTACTGGCAGACGCACCTGTCCGAGGACGTCGGCGAGGTCGCCGAGGTGGGCCGGCTCTTCCCCGAGGCGAAGGACTACCTCGACGTCTACGATCGTGCAGCGGCGCTCAGCCCGCGGGCGGTGCTCGCCCATGCGATCCACCTGTCCGACCGGGAGGTGCGCCGGCTCGCCGAGTCGGGCGCCCGCGTCGCCCATTGCCCGGAGTCGAACCTCTTTCTCGCATCGGGGACGATGCCGCTGGCGCGCTACCTGGAAGCCGGCATCCCCGTCGGGCTGGGCTCGGACGTGGCCGGAGGGCCAGACCCGTCGATCTTCCGGTCCATGCGCGTCGGGGCATACGTCCAGAACGTGCGGCGGATCGCCGGGTTCGACGCCGGACCGATCCTGGGTCCGCTCGACTGGCTCCGCCTCGGGACGCTCGACGGCGCGAGGGCCCTCGGGCTGGACGACGCGATCGGGTCGCTCGAGGCCGGCAAGGATGCCGATCTCATCGTCGTCGACGCGTCAGCCACGGACCTGCTCGACGTCTCGACGGGGTCGCTCGAGGATCCGACCGGGTCGCTCGAGGATCCGACGGAACTGGTGAGTCGCTTCATCTTCCGGTCGGACCCGCGGATGGTCCGGGGGGCGTGGGTACGCGGACGCCGTCTGGAGGGACCCTTAGCGTGATCCGTCCGGAGTCAGATGCAGACGATCCCGGAGCCACCGGGGTCGTCGCCTTCCTGAAGTCGCGTCATGATCACCCGCTGGGCGAGTGGGAACGATGCCGTCATCGCGCTGCGGACGGCGGCGAGCGTCGCGGTGTTCGCGCGTGTGCGGGCGACCACGAGGATGACGCGGTCGGCACCACCGTCGCGCATCTTCAGAGCGAGGCGTCGGAGGAGAGCCTGGACGTCGCCGATCCGGGTCTCGGCCTCGACGTGCGCGCGCCAGCCGTCGCCATCGATGACGGCGTCCCAGGCGCGGCGGTCACCGCCCATTGGGAGTGGCACCTCGGTCCGCCAGCGAAGGGCCGGATGCAATCCCCGCCGGAACCGCTCGAGCAGTCGGAGCTGGGCGGCATCGCGGACGGCGTCGGTGCCAGGATAGAGCCGGACCGACAGGTCGAGGCCGACGGCGGCGGCGAGTCGCGCGAGCTGACCTACGGTCGGATCCGCGACCTTTCCGCGCTCGATCCGGCCGACCTGTGCATGCGACATCCCGACCGCGCCACCCGCGACACGCTGGCTCAGACCAGCCCCGCGGCGACTGTTCCTCAGCTCCACGCCGATCGTCGTTCGGATCCGGGCCGCGGCCTCGTTGGCCGCGTCGAGGCGACGCCCGTACCTGACCATGATCGGATGATGATGGTCGGTCCTTCACTCAGGATCACCGCCAGGTTCGCCATCGTCGTGCGGCGGTGGTACTGGCCGGGACGAGGGCTGGGCCGGGTGTCGGTAGGAACGCCGAGCGTTCCACCTGGCGCAGGATCGTGGCCCCGGGTGTCGGTCGGAACGCCGAGCGTGCGAATGCCCGAGGGGCGGTCCGGCTGTCATGCGGATCCTGCGTCGGTTGGAACGGCGAGCGTTCCTGGAGCGGAACGCGTGGCGCCAGCCCGCCCGAAGAGTCCGTGGCTTCCACGACCAGGCACCGGACCGACTGCATGACCAGGCTCCTCATCGTCGGCGGCACGATCGTCGATGGGACGGGCGCACCGGGATATCCGGGCACGGTCGCCGTCACGGACGATGGCCGCCTGCGGATCGCGCGGATCGGGCCCAGTGCCGCGGTCGCGACCGCCCAGGCCACGAGTGCCCGGGCCACGAGTGCCCCGGCCACGAGTGAGACGCACGCGACCGCGGACGACGGTCTCCGCGCCGCGCCGGCGGCCCGGACGATCGATGCGACGGGCTGGATCGTCGCGCCCGGATTCATCGACCTCCACAGCCACAGCGGGCTCATGATCCTCGCCGATCCGCTGCACGAGCCGAAGGTCCGCCAGGGCGTGACGACGGAAGTCATCGGCGTCGACGGCAACGGCTACGCACCGTTCCCAGATCACGCGGATCTCGAGGCGTTCGTCGTGCTCAATGGCGGGCTCGATGGTCGTCCGGAGATCGCCTTCGACTGGGCAACCGTGGCCGATCAGCTCGCCCGGTTCGACGGCACGGTGAGCGTGAACATCGCGACCCTCGTCGGCAACTCCGCCCTCCGGATCGCGGCCGTCGGCTGGGACGACGTTCCCGCGACGCCAGTCGCCCTCGACCGGATGCGCGGCCTCCTTCGGGAATCGATGGAGGAGGGTGCCTTCGGCGTGAGCTCCGGCCTCGACTACCCGCCCGGCGCCTTCGCCTCCACCACGGAGCTGGCCGCCCTGGCACGGGAGGCCGCCGCCCGCGGCGGCATCTACCACACCCACGTGCGCTATGCGCTCGGCGATCGATTCCTCGATCCGTTCCGGGAGGCGATCGAGATCGGTCGGCGCGGCGAGGCGCCGGCCCACATCACCCACTTCTACCATCGCACCACCTTCCCGGGGAGCCCGGAGCGAATGCTCGAGCTCATCGATGACGCCCGCGCCGAAGGACTCGACGTCACCTTCGATGCGTACCCATACGAGTGGGCGAGCACCCGCCTCCTCATCCTGCTCCCGCTCTGGGTACAGGAGGGCGGCCCGGCCCGGACCAGGGAGCGTCTCGCCGATCGCCGCGTCAGGGAGCGGATCCGCGCCGACCTCGTCGTCCGGGGCACGCTGTTCGCCGGTGCCGGCGGTCTGGCGGACGTCCGTGTCGGATACTTCGCGCGGCCGGAGCACGCGCACTGGGAAGGTTCGACGCTCGGCGAGATCCTCGCCGAGACGGGCGCCGACCCGGTCGACCTCCTCTGCGACCTGCTCCTCGCCGAAGACCTCCGACTCAACGAGGTGACCCCGGGCCCGCACACGGACGGCATCCGTCGGTTCTACCGGCACCCGGTCGCGATGGTCGGCACGGACAGCACGTTCGTCGGCGTCAGGCCGAGCCCGCGGACGTACGGAAGCTTTCCCCGGATCCTCGGCCAGTTTGTCCGCGACGAGCGGATCCTCGGCCTCGAGGACGCCGTCCACCGGATGACCGGGGCGCCGGCCGCACGGCTCGGCCTCACGGACCGCGGCCGCCTCGCCGATGGGCTCGCTGCCGACATCGTGGTCTTCGACCCGGCCACGGTGGCGAGCCTCGCCACCTACGACGAACCCCGCCGCTTCCCGGTCGGCATCGAGCACGTGATCGTGAACGGCGTCACCGTCGTGGACGGAGGTCGGCACACCGGCGCCACGCCGGGCCGCGCACTCCGGCATGGCCGGGATTGACAGACCGCGCTCGACGCCCTCGCTTGACAGGCCCGCCGCGCCAGCCGCATCGTGGGGCGCCAGGAGGGAAGGCCCACTCGTGACGATCGTTCCCGCGTCCCGCCCGGCCTCGATCGCCCGCGCGCCGCTCCGCCGCGAAGGGCCGGCGAAACTCACCGGCGTGGCCCTCTACACGGACGATCTCGTCTTCCCCGGCGCCTGGTTCGGTGCGACGATCCGCTCGGCGGAGGCGCACGCCGGCCTCCTCGGCTTCGATCGGGACCCGGACTTCCCATGGGGTCGGGTGGTCATCGTCACCGCCGCGGACATCCCGGGTCCGAACATCGTCAGCCTCATCACCGACGACCAGCCCATCCTCGTCCCGGTCGGCGGCGAGATCCGCCACCATGCCGAGCCGCTCGCTCTTGTCGCGGCGCCGGATCGGGCGACGCTTCGGGCCGCATGCGCTGCGTTCAGGCCGCGGACCGAGCCGCTCCCGCCGGTCCTGGATCCCCTGCAGAGCGAGCAGGTCTTCGCCAGCTTCGACATCCGGACCGGTGACGTCGACGCGGCGATGGCGAGCGCCGACCTCGTCGTTGAGGGCGAGTACCGGGTCGGCCACCAGGAGCAGCTGTATATCGAGAACAACGCGATGATCGCGGTGCCGCGGCCGGACGGCGGAGTGACCGTCCACGGCTCGCTCCAGTGCCCCTACTACATCCACCGGGCGTTGAAGCGGGCGCTCCTCCTCGACGACGAGGGCGCGCAGGTGGTCCAGGCGGAGACGGGCGGCGGCTTCGGCGGCAAGGAAGAATACCCGTCGATGCTCGCGCTCCACGCCGCGCTCCTCGCCAGGGCGGCGGCGCGGCCCATCCGGATGATCTACGACCGCCACGAGGACATCGCGGCGACGACGAAACGCCATCCGGCGATCGTCCGTTACCGGAGCGGCGTGAGCGCCGTGGGCGACCTCGTGGCCCAGGACGTCGAGATCGTCATGGACGGCGGCGCGTACTGCACCCTCAGTCCCGTCGTCCTGTCGCGTGGGACGCTCCATGCTGGCGGCCCGTATCGCTGTGCGAACGTCCGGATCCGCTCCCGGGCGATGGCCACGAACACGCCGCCGAACGGCGCCTTCCGTGGCTTCGGCGCGCCCCAGACCGAGTTCGCCGCGGAGATGCAGGTGAACCGCATCGCGGAGGCGCTCGGCGTCTCGCCCGTGGAGCTCCGGCGGCGATGGGTCTATCGGGAGGGCGACGCGACCCCGACCGGTCAGATCCTCCGCGAGAGTGTCGCCGGCGAGGAGGTCCTTCTCCGGGCCGCCGAGGCGGCCGAATTCGAGCGCATCCGCGAGCGGACCGCCGAGGCCCGTCGAGCACGCGCCGGCTCGGGCCTGGTCATGGCGCCGTTCGAGGGCGGGCCCGAGCGGACGGCCCACGGCATCGGCCTCGCGCTCGCCTGGCATGGGGCCGGGTTCACCGGTTCTGGCGAGGTCCATCTCGCGTCCGTGGCGTCCCTCGAGCTCACTGCCGACGGCGAGATCGTCATCCTCACCGGCTCGACGGAGATGGGCCAGGGGACGAAGACGATCTTCCCCCAGCTCGTCGCCTCTGAGCTCGGCGTGCCGATCGAGACCGTCGAGATCGCTCCGCAGGACACGGCCTTCGTGCCGGATTCGGGCCCCACCGTCGCATCGCGGACGGCGATGGTGGTCGGCGGCCTCCTCATCCGGGCGGCTCGACGGCTCCGGACCGAGGTCGAGGAACGGACTGGCGGATCGTTCGCCGCCTCGTACGCCTCGGACGCTCGGATGCACGGAGCGACGCGCATCGACGAGCGATTCGCGCCGTACCCGGGCGTCGCCTTCGACGACGAGACCTACACCGGCGATGCGTATCCGGCGTTCGGCTGGGCCTCCGCCGTGGCCGAGGTGGACGTCGATCTCGACACGGGAGCAGTCGCGGTCCGGAGCGTCGTCGCCGCCGACGACGTCGGTCGGGTCATCCACCCGATCCTCGCCGAGGGCCAGGTGGAGGGCGGCACGCTGCAGGCCGTCGGCTATGCGACGATCGAGGAGATGAAGGTCCGCGGCGGCCGCTATCTCAACGACCGCCTTGCGACCTACCTCATCCCCACCTCCCTCGATGCCCCGCGGATCACGGCGCTCCTCGTGGAAGCCCCCTTCTCGGGCGCTCCGCACGGCGCGAAGGGCGTCGGCGAGCTGCCCATGGACGTCGCCGCGCCGGCGGTCGTCGCCGCCATCCACGATGCGGTCGGCGTCTGGATCCACGAGCTGCCCGCGACGCCGGAGCGGATCCTCGGTGCGCTCGCGGCGCTGACTCCCCTCAGGCCCGGCGTCCCCCGCGAGTCCGGCGGACGAGGCGGCCGATGACGACGGTGCGCTTCGCCGTCAACGGCGCCCCGGCCGAGGTGGATGTCTCCGGCAGCCGGCGACTCCTCGACGTGCTCCGCGAGGAGCTCGCGCTCACCGGGACGAAGGAGGGTTGCGGGGAGGGGGAGTGCGGGGCGTGCTCCGTCCTCCTCGACGGTGCCCTTGTCGATGCCTGCCTCGTCCCGATGTGCCAGGTGGAAGGCGCCGACATCCGCACGGTGGAAGGGCTCGGGCGCGCTGTCGCCAGCGGCGTCCCGCCGACTCCGGATGACCTCGACGCGCTCCAGCGCGCCTTCCTCGAGACCGGCGGGGCCCAGTGCGGCATCTGCACGCCGGGCATGCTCATGGCCGGACACGCGTTCCTCGCCTCCGGGACTCCGCCGACCGACGAGGCCATCCGCGAGGCGATCGCCGGCAATCTCTGCCGCTGCACGGGGTACACCAAGATCGTCGAGGCGATCGCGCTCGCCGCCACGCGCACGGCGACATTCGACGCGTGAGCACCGAACCGGCGGCGCCCCTCGAGCCGCCCGTCGAGACGCCGCGGACCCTGGCGGAGGCGTATGCGCTCCTCGCCGGTGCCGCATCGGACGCCCCGCTCCGTCCCCTCGCGGGCGCCACGGACCTCCTCGTGCAGCTGACCGGCCGGACCGCGCCGCCGCCCGCCCGGTACCTCGACCTGTGGCGATTGGCGGAGCTCCGCGGCATCGCCGTCGACCGGTCGGCCCGTGACGCGCTCGGGCGGTCCGATCTCGTCCTCGGAGCGCTCACGACGTATGCGGAGATCCGGCGTTCGCCGCTCTGTCGCGAGTTCGCTCCCGCGCTGGTGGAGGCGGCCGCGACCGTCGGTGCCGCCCAGATCCAGAACCGCGGCACGTTCGGCGGGAACCTCGCGAACGCCTCGCCGGCCGGGGACACGCTGCCGGTCGCACTCGCGATGGACGCCGTGGTCGAGGTCGGCGGGCCGCGCGGCGAGCGGACGATCCCCGCGGCCGGGTTCTGGCCCGACTATCGCCGTTCGGGGCTCGCCGCTGACGAGATCATCCTCCGGGTCCGGCTGCCGATCGTGCCCGGTCGGGAGACGCGGTTCCGCAAGGTCGGGACGCGTCGTGCGCAGGCGATCAGCAAGGTCGCCCTCGCGCTCTCCTGGACCGACTCGCCGGACGCGACGGGTGTCGGACCGCGGGTCTGGCGGGATGTCCGAGTCGCCCTCGCCTCCGTGGCACCGACGCCGATGCGGGCTCCCGCGACGGAGAGGATCCTCGAGGGCTCCCGGCCCACGCCGGAGACCGCGGATCGGGCATCCGTGGCGCTCGCCACCGAGATCGAGCCGATCGACGACGTCCGTTCGAGCGCCGCCTATCGACGGGCGGTCGCCGGCCGTGTCCTCCACCGCCTCATTCGCGAGGCCGGCGGATGGTGAGCACCAGCGGAGTCGTCATCGTCGGTCCAGCGGTCCCGGGCGACGCGGAGATCCTCACGCTGGCGGCGCTCGCGTTCGTCGAGGGCCTCGAGCGGCGGTTCGGCGGACGTCGGCGCGCGCTCCTCGCTGCTCGGCCCGCGCTGCGGGCTGCCCTGCTCGGCGGCGATCCGCACCTCCTTGCGGAGACGGCCGCGATCCGCTCCGACGACTGGCGCGTGGCGGCCGCGCCGGAGGACCTCGAGGACCGGCGGGTCGAGATCACCGGCCCGGCCGAGCCGAAGATGATGATCAACGCCCTCAATTCGGGCGCGCGCGTCTTCATGGCGGACCTCGAGGATGCCCTGTCGCCGACGTGGTCAAACATCGTCGGGGGCCAGGCCGCCCTGCGGGCGGCCCTGCGCCGGGAGCTGACATTCGACAGCCCGGACGGACGGAGTTACCGCCTCGCGGAGCGGACGGCGACGCTCGTGGTCCGTCCGCGGGGATGGCACCTCGACGAGCGCCATCTCGTCCTCGACGGCGCCCCGCTGAGCGCGAGCCTCGTCGACTTCGGCCTGTGGTTCTGGCACAACGCGGTGGAACTCGTCAGCCGGGGCAGTGGCCCGTACCTCTACCTCCCGAAACTCGAGAGCCACCTCGAGGCGCGGCTCTGGAACGACGTGTTCGTCGTTGCCCAGGAAGCCGTCGGGATGCCGCGCGGGTCGATCCGGGCGACGGTCCTCATCGAGACGCTGCCCGCGGCGTTCCAGATGGAGGAGATCCTCTTCGAGCTTCGTGAGCATGCCGCCGGACTCAACGCCGGTCGCTGGGACTACCTGTTCAGCACGATCAAGTGCCTCCGCGGCCGTCCGGACCTGGACCTGCCGGACCGTGCCCAGCTGACGATGCGGGTACCGTTCATGCGGACCTACACGGAGCGCCTCATCCGGACCTGCCACCGGCGCGGCGCCCACGCGATCGGCGGCATGGCGGCCTTCATCCCGTCGCGGCGCGACGCCGCCGTCAACGCGGTGGCGATGGCGAAGGTAAGCGAGGACAAGGAGCGCGAGTCGGCCGACGGGTTCGACGGGACGTGGGTCGCCCACCCCGACCTCGTGCCGCTCGCCACCTCGATCTTCGATGCCGTGCTCGGCGGCCGACCGAACCAGAAGGACCGGCGGGTCGACGAGGCCGACGGTGATATCGCAGGCCTCGTCGCGGTCGCCGTTCCGGGCGGACGACGGACGGAGGCCGGGCTGCGAGCGAACGTCTCGGTCGCCCTCGCGTACCTCGATTCCTGGTTGCGCGGCAATGGGGCCGCGGCCATCGACAACCTCATGGAGGACGCCGCGACCGCCGAGATCGCTCGATCGCTGCTCTGGCTCTGGCGGTCGCGCAGCGATCGGCTCGACGATGGGCGAGTCGTATCGGCAGATCTCTACCGCTCGATCCGGGCGGAGGAGTTCGAGCGGCAGGGCCAGGCGGGCGGGGCCGGCGCCGGGCGGCGGCTTGCGGATGCGGCGGCGCTCCTGGACGGGCTCGTTCTCGACGATGAGTTCGCGGAGTTCCTCACGATCGGCGCCTATGAGCTGATCGACTGAGTTCGTCGCAGGCCCGCGGCAGCCTCCCGCCTCGGCCCTCCCGCCTCGGCCCTCCCGCCTCGGCCCTCCCGCCTCGGCCCTCCCGCCTCGG